>JAQVQT010000027.1:0-6921 GCA_028701435.1 Smithellaceae bacterium
GGTTCATCATTCCCTTCGTTGCCTCGATGGCCGGAGCGTGAAGACTGACGACGTCGCTTGCAGCCAGCAGTTCATCGAGAGATGCTTTTTTCGCGCCCAGCAGAGCCCCTTCCCCGGCGGCGACCGTCGGGTCGGCAAAAATCAAATTTGCCCCGAAGCGCGCGAGTCTCGCCGCGACGCAGGCCCCGACACTGCCCAGCCCGATCAGTCCGATGGTTTTTCTCCAGAGTTCCTTCCCCTGGTATTTCAAATAGGCTTCTCCCATTTTGGCCATGTCCCCCGATTGGATCTGTCCGCGCTTCAGGAAGTCGAACGACCCGGGCATTTTGCGCGACAGCATCACCATCAGGGCGACGGTCAAATCCGCGACGGCATCGGCGTTTCTGCCCGGGGTGTTGATGACGGGAATGCCGTACGCGGTCGCAGCCGCAAGATCGACGTTGACGGCGTTTCCGCGGCAGGTGACGACGGCCTTCAGATCCCGCGCCTCCCGAATGGCCGGAAAATCCACCACGTCCATTTCGGTGATGAAGATTTGCGCGCCGGCAAGCGCTTCGGCCAGCTCCGCGCCTCCGTCATAGAGTTTCTGTTTTTCGCGCCACTCCGCGTAAGTTACCGGGCCGATTTCCGTGAGCTCGCGGATCGCGGTTTCATCCATCGAAGCGGTGATGAAGATGTTGGGAGAAAAAGACGGATCCGCCGCCCCGCCCACGGAAGGCGCCGGTTCAAACAGGGAATTGATCAGCAGATTTCCGACGTGGGCGTCGGCTTCGGCGCGCCGGTCGAAAGCCTGCCGCCAGCCCGCGTAAAAATTCCGGTATTTTTCCCCCGCCGCGTCCGGTCGGTATTGCGTAAGGGCGGAGGCGATTTTTTCGGCCCCAGCCGCCGGATCGGCAAAGATTCCGGCGCCGACGCCCGCCAGCACGGCCGCTCCGACGGACGTCACTTCCGCGGTGGGTGGGACGAGGACGGAGGAATCCGTCACGTCGGAAACCATCTGCGAAAACAGCGGGCTTTGCGACATGCCTCCGGCGACCCTCAGATCGTTCATTTTCCTGCCGGAGACGGAGGCGAGCTGTTCGAGGTTGACGCGGACGGAAAAGGCGATCCCTTCTACCAGGGCGCGGGCGATGTGCCTGCGGCTTTGGGAAGCCTCCCCGGTGATCATGTGTGAAAAAGTGAGGTTGCCCACGGGGAAGCCCACGGTTCTTCCGTCGAACAGTGCGGTTCCGAACGTGGAATAAACGTTGGAAGCGCCCGGGACGGATTTTTCCGCTTCCGCAAAGAGGCAGAGCGTCGCGTCGGGAGAATCCGGATAGAGAAGGCGGGCAAACCAGTCGATGACGTCGCCGGTGACCAGTCCGTTGCTTTCCAGAACGTACTGTCCCGGAACGACATGCAGGCCGCTCCAGAGGCGTCCGGTTTTGTCCAGGACCAGCTCATTCGTCACCAGTTGCAGGGGCATGGTGGTCCCGGCGATCACGGCCGCGTCGTTGTCTTTTATGGCGCCCGCGCCGAGCAGTCCGCACTGGGTGTCGGCGCCGCCCGCTGCCACGGGGATGCCGGGAACCAGCCCCAGCAGATCGGCCGCCTGCCGGGTGAGGCTGCCGATGGGGGTTCCGGAATCCACCGGCTCCGGAAAAAGCGACCGGGCCAGCCCAAGCGAATCGATGAGATCAAAGGCCCAGAGACGCTTTTGCAGATCAAAAAGAAGCGTTTCCCCAGCCTGGGAGCGTTCGGCGACGATTTTTCCCGACAGGACAAAAGCCAGCCAGTCCGTGACGGACAGGGCCGCGGCGGTTTGCCGGAAGAGATCGGGGGCGTTGTTTTTCATCCAGAGAAGGCGTGTGCCGAGAAACAGCGGGGTCGGCCAGTGCCCGGAGATGGCATGAACTTCGCTTCCCCGTTCCGCCCCCAGCATCATGCCCTCGCCCAGAGCGCGTGCGTCCCGGTTGGGCGCGGCCAGAAGGACGCTGTTTTGCGAATCCAGGGCCACGAGGGTGTTGCGCATGCCGCTCGCGGCGATGCCCGCGATTTGGTTCGGCGCCGCCCCGGCTTTGAAAAGCGCTTCGCGGGTGGCTTCGGCAAGCTTTTTGAGCAGGCCGTCCGTGTCGATTCGGGTGCCCAGTCCGCTGGTGCCGGGCGCGGCGGGATGCGTCCAGTTTCGCTTTGCTGTTGTGATCTTTCCCGTCTCAGGGTCCAGCAGAAGGCAGCGGCCGGAGCCTCCTCCCACATCGATGGCCATCAGATATTGCGTTTGCATGAGTTGACGCTCCTTGATTTGCTGCGCGGAGTATAGAAAGACGGCCCAATCAAGTCAAGCCTTTTCGCCTTCTTGTGCCATACAGCGCCATCCTTTCGTCGTCCGTCAATTTGGCCTTTACAAAAGAGCCTCTTCCTGATTAAAGTCAGGCATCAAAGCTTCAGGAGATTTTCCATGGAAAAGGCAAACCTGCCGGAAACCAACTACGATGTGATCATTCTCGGCGGCGGGCCCGCCGGTTACACGGCCGGCATCTACGCCGCGCGCGCCGCGCTGAAAACGCTGCTCGTCGAAGGGGCGGGAACGGTCAGCCAGATTACCATTACGGACATGATCGAAAATTATCCGGGCATTCCCGACGGCATCGGCGGGTTCGAGCTGATGCAGCTTTTCAAGAAGCAGGCGCAGAAATTCGGCCTGGAGATTCTGCCCAAAGACGCGACCGGCGTCCGAAAAGTTTCCGATGCGCCGGTGATCTGGGAAGTGGCGGCCGGCGACCGGACGTTCACCGCTTTGAGCCTGATTGCCGCGACCGGCGCAATGTGGCGGAGCCTGGGCGTTCCGGGAGAGGCGCAGTTCGCGGGGAAGGGCGTTTCGTATTGCGCCACCTGCGACGGCCCGTTTTACCGCGAACGAACGGTGGTCGTGGTGGGCGGCGGCGATACCGCCATTCAGGAGGCGCTGTTTCTGACGCATTTTGCCGCCAAAGTTATCGTGATTCACCGGCGCGACCGTCTGCGCGCGGCGGGAATGCTGCAAAATCGGGCCTTTGCCGAAAAGAAGATCGAGTTTGTCTGGAATGCGACGGTTGAGGAAATTTCCGGCTCCGACTTCGTTACGGGTGTGAAAGTGAAAGACGTCCAGACGGGAAAGATTCGTGAAATCGCGGCCGACGGCGCATTTATTTTTGTCGGCCGCCTGCCCTACACGGACCTGTTCAAAGGATGGGTGGCGATGGACAAAACGGGCTTCATTCTGACCGATGAAAATCTGCGCACCGACGCCCCCGGCATTTTTGCCGCGGGGGACTGCCGCGCCAAACTGTTCCGCCAGGTGGTCACCGCCGCGGGCGACGGCGCCAACGCCGTGCACAGCGCGGAGCTGTACCTCGATGAAGTCAAGGGACAGGTGTACTGACCGGCGCCGGTCCTGACGCAATGACCGCCGCGCCGCGGTCCGCGCCGTCATTTTAAAAAAATGGAAACCGGATGGAATCTCTTATCATTTTCTGGCAGCACCTGCCCTCGCACATCAGCCCCGTGCTTTTCAGCATCGGCTCCTTTCAGCTTCGCTACTACAGTCTCATGTATCTGGTGGCTTTCGCCGTGGTTTACGCCCTGTTCGCCTACCGGATCAAACGAAGAGAGATTGCCTTCACGACGGAGGGCATGCAGGATTACATGGTCTGGGCGATGATCGGCCTGATCGTGGGCGCGAGGCTGGGCTACGCGCTGTTTTATAATTTTTCTTACTACCTTTCCCATCCGTTGGAAATTTTCCTGCCGTTCGACTTTTCCGACGGGTTTCGCTTTGTGGGCTTAAGCGGCATGTCCTATCACGGCGGCCTCATCGGCGTTTTGCTGGTCACGATTTATTTTTGCCGAAGGCACAACATCCTCTGGTGGCGCTTCGGCGACTGGCTGTGCGCGGCGGCGCCGCTGGGGTATATGTTCGGCCGGATCGGGAATTTTCTAAACGGCGAACTCTGGGGCCGCGTGACGACCGTGCCGTGGGGCATGTTTTTTCCGCAGGACGCGACGGGAAGCCTGCGGCATCCGTCCCAACTTTACGAAGCCCTGTTCGAAGGGCTGTTTTTGTTCCTCGTCCTGTGGGGCATTCGCCGGCGCAACCCCTTTGACGGCTTTATGGTCGGCCTGTATATTTTCGGCTACGGCCTGGTGCGGTTTGTCATCGAGTTTTTCCGGGAGCCGGACGCGCACCTGGGGTTTGTCCTCGGCTTCAACACCATGGGGCAGGTGCTGTGCATTCTGATGATGCTGGCGGGCGTCGGCATTATCCTGTGGAGAAAACAGGCTTCTTCGCGCCTGTAAATCAGGAGGTGTTTATGGCGAAAAATCTGGTGATTGTCGGAGGCGGCGCGGGCGGCGGATCCGCGGCCGCGGAGGCGAAAAGAAACGATCCGTCCCTGAACGTCACGATGCTGGAACAGGGGAAGTTTGTCGCCTTTGCCGCCTGACCCATGCCCTATTACATCGGGGATGTAATTCAGGATCAGAAAAAACTGATTGCGCGCACGCCGGAAAAATTCCGCGAAGGCGGGATTGACGTTCAGATTTCAGCTAGGGTGGAAGGCATCGATCCGGCCAGGGGTGAAGTTTCGCTTCAGGACGGGCGGATTTTTCCTTATGACGTTCTGGTGATGGCCACCGGGACCTCCGCGTTTGTGCCGGACATGCCGGGGCTTGACCTGCCGGGCGTGGTTTCCCTGCGCAATCTGGAAGACGCCATCCACATCAAGACCTGGCTTCGGGAAAAAAACGCGAAACGAGTTATTGCCATCGGCGGCGGCTTCATCGGCCTGGAAATGAGCGAGGCGCTCTCGGCGGCGGGTATTGCCACAACCATCATCCACAAGAATCCGCTCCCGGCCAACCGCTGGGACAAGGCCTTGTCGCAAATGATGCTGGAGGAGCTTCAAGCGCACGGCGTCGAATATGTAGGCAATGCATCCGCCCAAGCCATTGAAAAAGGAAGAGGCGCGCCGCTGCGCGTCCTCACGGATCGCGGTGATTACGAAGGCGATCTGGTGCTTCTGGCCATCGGCGTCCGGCCCGACGCGGGTCTGGCGCGCGCCACCGGTTTGAAAATCGGTTCGACCGGAGCGATTGCCGTCGATTTTTCCCAGCGGACCTCCATTGAAAACATTTACGCGGCGGGCGACTGCTGCGAATCCTTTCATCGCGTCAGCCGCCGCTGGGTGAATGTTCCCCTGGGCGACATCGCCAACAAGCAGGGCCGTGTCGCGGGGCGCAACATCGGCGGCAGGCCCATGACGTTTGACGGCATCGTCGGGGCCCAGTCTTTCCGTTTGTTTGATCTGGAATGCGCCGCCGCGGGACTCTCGGAAAAAGAAGCCATCGCGGCGGGCTTTTCTCCGGCGAGCAACATCACCTGGGGCAGCGCCATGGCGCCCGCGCTGGGCATGAGAAAAATCGGCCTCAAGCTGACGGCCGACCGATCGACGGGGAGACTCCTGGGCGCACAGGCGGTTGGCGCGGCCGGTGCGGTGGGAAGGATCAACGCTCTTTCCGTCGCCCTCTGGGCGGGCCTGGACCTGGACCAGATCGGATATATGGACCTGGCCTACTCGCCGCCTTTCAGCCCGGCCTGGGACATCATTCACAACGCGGCCCAGGCGCTCGGCCGTTCATTGTAAGCAGAGGAAGCGGATGTCATGACCGTTTGGTGGGTTTTCTTTGCGGTGTTCATTCTGGCGATGCTGGCGCTGGATCTGGGTGTTTTCAACCGAAGGGCCCATGTCATTCAAATGAAGGAAGCCCTGCTCTGGACCTCCTTCTGGGTGACGCTGGCGCTGTCTTTCGGTGTGGGGATTTACTATTTCTACGGCCACGGCAAGGCCATCGAGTATGTGACCGCTTACCTGATCGAATATTCGCTGAGCATCGACAATCTCTTTGTCTTCATGCTGATCTTTCGCTACTTCGACGTTCCCCGCGCCTACGAGCACAAGGCCCTGTTCTGGGGAATTCTTCTGGCGCTCGTCACGCGCGCCGTTTTCATCTTCGCGGGCGTGGCGCTGATCAGCCGCTTCCATTGGGTCATGTATATTTTCGGCGCCTTTCTGATTGTCACGGGCATCAAAATGGCGCTGAACAAACAGACGGAAGTCCACCCCGACAAAAACATCGCCATCCGGCTTTTGCGCTTTGTCATGCCGGTTTCGAAAAACTTCTCCGGGGCGAAATTTTTTGTCGTCGAAGGAGGCATTCGGCATGCCACGCCGATGCTGGCCGTTTTGCTCGCCTTGGAGACGACCGACATTCTTTTCGCGATCGACTCGATTCCCGCCGTCCTGGCTATTTCCCGGGATCCCTTTATTGTTTACACCTCCAATGTTTTCGCGATTCTGGGCCTGCGGTCGCTGTTCTTCGCCATTTCCGGCCTGATGCGCCTGTTCCACCTTCTTCATTACGGCCTGGCGGCGATTCTCGCCTTTGTCGGCGTCAAAATGCTGATTGCGGATTTTTTCCACGTGCCGGTCGGAATTTCACTTTTGATGATCGCTTCGATTCTGGTCGCTTCGATTCTCTCCTCCATTCTCTGGCCGGAAAAAGAGGAGGGCGAGGTTCCCCCGGTAACCATGAAGGAGTGAGGATGATATGCTGTCCAGCATTCCCCGCGCGTCTCAAAACCGGTTGAAAAAGTGGGCGAAGCTTTCCGACGCGAAGTTTCGCCGCACGGAAGGCCTGTTTCTGGCCGAAGGAGTGAAAGTTGTCGAAGAACTGCTGAAAAGCGGCCTGGAAGCGGAAGCCCTGCTCGTCCTGTCGGAAAAATTTTCCGTCTGGGAGAAAATTCTTCGCGAGGCGAAGAGCAGCGTCCCCGTATGTCAATTGACGCGCCCGGAGTGGAAAAAACTGAGCCAGGACAAAGAGCCCGAAGGAGTGATGGCCGTTGTC
>JAQVQT010000027.1:7021-14682 GCA_028701435.1 Smithellaceae bacterium
AAGGAACAGGCCCGGGCCATCGCGAAGAGCCTGGTGGAAGAAAAACTCGCCGCCTGCGTCCAGATTATCGATTCCGTCGAAAGCACGTACCGCTGGAAGGGCGAAGTGGAGAGCGCCCGGGAATGCCTGTGCCTGATCAAAACCCGCAAGACCCTGTTTGGCAAAGTCAAAGCCGCGATCAAAGCGCTGCATTCCTACGAGACTCCTGAAATCATTGCGGTTCCTGTCGTTTGCGGCAGCGAAGACTATCTGCGGTGGCTCGATGAATCCCTGACTTAAATTTTACGTGCAATAATCGCAGGTTTGTTTTAAGGAAATCTCCGTGAAAAAATTCAAGGAGACATTATGGCGGACAAAAACGAGCTGGAAAAGAAATGCATTGATACTATAAGGTTTTTGGCGGCGGACGCCGTTGAAAAGGCCAAATCCGGCCACCCGGGCATGGCGCTGGGCGCGGCGCCGACGGCCTTTACGCTGTGGACCAAACATTTAAAACATAATCCTGAAAATCCAGATTGGCCGGACCGGGACCGTTTTGTCCTGTCGGCCGGGCACGCCTCGATGCTTCTCTACGCGCTTCTGCATCTGACCGGCTATGACCTGACGCTCACCGACATTAAAAATTTCCGCCAGTGGGGCAGCCGAACGCCGGGGCACCCCGAGTACCGCCATGTGCCGGGTGTGGAAGTCACCACCGGACCGCTGGGGCAGGGACTGGCCAATGCCGTCGGCATGGCCGCAGCCGAAGCGCATCTCGCTTTCCGTTTCAACCGCGAAGGTCAGAAGATCATCGATCATTACACCTACGTCATGGCCAGTGATGGAGATTTAATGGAGGGTTTGGCCGCGGAATCCTGTTCTCTTGCGGGCCACTTGCGCCTGGGCAAGCTCATTGTTTTGTATGACGACAACCGTGTGTCTCTGGCCGGTTCCACGGGCCTGACCTTTACCGAAGACGTCGAAATGCGCTTTAAATCCTACGGTTGGCAGGTGCAGAAGGTCAAAGACGGGAACGACGTGGCCGCCATTGACCGGGCCATTAAAAAAGCCAAAAAAGAAAAAGAAAAACCTTCGCTTATCTGCGTGCGGACCACCATCGGCTACGGCGCTCCCGGCAAGCAGGGCCTGTGCGATTCGCACGGCTCTCCGCTGGGAGAAAAGGAATTAAACGGCGCCAAAGAGGCCTGCGCCTGGCCCACGGAGCAGGCATTTCATGTTTCCGGCGAGGTCGCAAAATTTTTCCGCCGGGCGGTTTCCCACGGGAGAAAGTACGAGCACGCCTGGCGGGAGAAGCTGGCTGCCTGCCGCCGGACAAACCCGGCGCTGGCTGCCGAACTGGAAAGAGCGCTTTCGGGCCAACTGCCTTCCGGCTGGGACACGGATCTGGCCGAATTTCCGGCCGGGTCCAAGGATATGGCCACGCGCAAGGCTTCGGAAGCTGTGATGCAGATGATCGCCGCCAGAGTGCCGGAGCTGGCCGGCGGATCGGCGGACCTGAATCCCTCGACCTGCACATGGCTCAAGGGTATGGGTGATTTTCAAAGTCCGGCGTTGAGCAGGGAAGGTTTGCACGGCATGGTGGGCGGCGCCTGGGATTATTCGGGGCGCAATATCCATTACGGCGTGCGCGAGCATGCGATGGGCGCCATCTCGGTGGGGCTCGCGCTGCACGGCGGCGTGATCCCCTACACGGCGACCTTTCTGACCTTTGCCGACTATATGCGCCCGCCCATGCGGCTGGCCGCCCTGATGGGGCTGCGCGTCATTTTCGTCTTTACGCATGACAGCGTCGGCGTGGGCGAAGACGGCCCGACGCATCAGCCGGTCGAGCAGATTATGAATTTACGCCAGATTCCCAACATGACGGTGATCCGGCCGGCGGACGCCAACGAAACACTGGAAGCCTGGCGTCTGGCGCTTGCCAACACGACCGGGCCGACGTCGCTGATTTTCAGCCGGCAGAACCTGCCGCTTCTGGATCGCTCCGTCTGCGCGCCCGCCTCCTGCGCGGGCCGGGGCGGCTATGTTCTGTGGGAGTCGTCCGTCCTCGAGCCGAACATTATCCTGATCGCCACCGGTTCGGAAGTCGTCCTGGCGCTGGAAGCGGGCCGCAGGCTGGCGCAGGAAGGGACCCGCGTCCGCGTTGTATCGCTGCCCAGCTGGGAAATCTTCGACCGCCAACCCAGGGAATACCGGGATTCGGTCCTGCTGCCGAGGATCAGTGCGCGCCTGGCCGTGGAGGCGGGGATCAAGCTGGGATGGGAGCATTATGTCGGGCTTTCGGGAAAGATCATCGGTATGGAAACTTTCGGAGCGTCCGCGCCGGGGCCGGTGCTGTATGAAAAGTTTGGCTTCACGTCCGACGGCATTTTTGCGGCGGCCAGAGAATTACTGACCATTCGCTGAAGAAGGAGCAAAGGGGTGCAGACCGCCGGGATTTCTTTTTTACTGGGGCCCTACCAGAACTACATCGCGAACGCGCTGGATAAAATGAGCCGCGGCAACATCGCCGCGCGCATCTGGGCCAACGACTTTCATGTCTGGAAGCCGTCGCCCGCGGAAATCGCCAACCGGCTGGGGTGGCTGCACGCGCCCGTGGAGACGTCCGCGCACGTCAGCGAGATCCGCGCTTCGGTGGAGCCCTTCACCAACGGCGGCATCGACGATGTTGTCCTTCTGGGCATGGGCGGATCGAGCCTGTCGGCGGAAGTGTTCAGCGGCATCTTTGGCAGCGCGCCGGGCTTCCCGAGGCTGCAGATTCTGGACACCACCGATCCGGTGGTCATTCGGCGCGTGGCGCGCGGGCTCAACCTTGCCAAAACTCTTTTCATCGTTTCCTCCAAGTCCGGAAAGACATTGGAGATCCGCTCGCTGTTTCATTATTTTTACAACCTGGCCGACCGGACGCCGGGGGTTTCGGCCAATGAGCATTTCATGTTCATTACCGATGAAGGCAGCCCGATGCTGACCCAGGCGTGGCAGCTCCAGCTTCCGTATGTTTTTTCCAACAATCCCAACATCGGCGGACGCTATGCGGCTCTGTCGCTGGTGGGCATCATTCCCGCCGCGCTCATCGGCGTTTCCATTGAAAAGCTTCTTCAGAACGCGATGGCCGTGGCCAACCGGGAGAAGGCGGATTTCTTTTCCGGCCGGGGAGGCTCCACCGGGTTTCTGCTGGGCGCCGCTCTGGGCACGCTGGCACAGTACGGCCGTGACAAACTCACGCTGATGCTTCCGCCCCCCTGGAAGCCTTTCGGCGACTGGCTGGAGCAGCTTCTGGCGGAAAGCCTCGGCAAGGAAGGCAAGGGAGTTCTGCCGGTGCTGAACGAACCGCCGCTGGACGTGAGCCTGTATGGGAACGACCGCGTATTTGTCGCCTTTCATCATGACGACGACGAATGGGCTTCGCGGATTTCAGAGCTGGCGGGCGCGGGACATCCCGTCCTCAAAATCCGGATCAACGGCTTTTATGATCTGGGCGGCCAGATGTTTTTGTGGGAAGTGGCGACGGCCGTCGCCGCCCACATCATGGGAATCAATCCCTTTGACCAGCCGGATGTTGAAGCGACCAAAACGCACACGAACCGAATGATTGAGGAATTCCGGGAGAACAGGAAATGGCCGGCGCCCAAACCCGCGCTGACCTCGGAGGCCTGCGAGGTTTACGGCGAGGTTTCCGCCCGAACGCTTTCGGCCGCGCTTGCGAAATTTCTTGCGCAGGCCGGGGAAGGCGCCTACGTGGGATTGCAGGTTTATCTCAGCCCGTCCCCCGCCATCGACGACGCGCTGCAGAAGCTGCGTCTGGCGATTTCCAGCCGGCACAAAATGGCCGTCACGATCGGCTACGGCCCCCGCTATCTGCATTCGGTGGGCCAGCTTCACAAGGGAGACGCAGGCCGCGGTCTGTTTATTCAAATGACCGGGCCGAACAAATCGGATATCGGCATTCCCGACGAGCTGGGCAGGCCCGACTCGTTTCTGACCTTTGGGGAGCTCAAGGCCGCGCAGGCCGAAGCGGACCGCCTGGCGCTTTTGGACAAAGGGCGGAGAGTTCTTCGCCTTCACTGGAAAAAAGAAGCGGCGGGCGGAATCCGGGCGCTGGCCAAAAGTCTTTAGCTTTCGTCAATCAACGGCGAAGGTCACCGTGCTTCGGCGATCACGCGAAGAATTTCCGGCGCGTGGCGTTCGGGCGCGGCGGGAATCGCCTTCGGATAGCCCAGAATCATCGGCGCGACAATGCGCAGGTTTTCGGAAAGCCCCAACTCACCCCGAAGCTTTGCATCGCGGATGTTCGCTCCGAGCGCGACCCAGCAGGTGCCCAGTCCCCGGGCGGCTGCCGCGAACATGATGTAGGAGGCCGCAAGCGCCGCGTCCACGTCAAGAGAACCCACCGATTTCGGCCCGGCGACAAAAATCAAGCAGGGCGCGTTGTAAAACACATTGAAATTTTCATCCTGTAGCAGATTCACATACTGTGGATTCAGGGCGATCTTCTTGTCGCCGTGATCCTTCAGAAGACAGGCCTTGCTCTCGTCGGACAGATTTTTGATGGCCTTGCGGCACTGGACAACGACAAAGCGGCAGGGCTGGTTGTTGCTGGCGGAAGGCGCCAGCGTTGCATCCCGAAGAATTTCCTCGACGAGCGACAGCGGAACCGCCTTGTCCTCAAAGTCCCGGATCGCCCTTCTCTTTTGCAGAAGCTCGGAAAAAGTCATCATGGTTTTTTCTCCTTTCTTCGTTTATCCCGGAAGAAACAGCGATATCAATGTGATGATGCCGTATTGAAGCGCGGCAATCACCGGATTCAGCGCCCCCAGAAGCAGCAGGCCCAGCACAATGAAGAAGCCGAAGGGCTCGATCTGGTAGAGCACGCGGTTAAACGATTCCGGCGTGAATCCCATCAGGATTTTGGAGCCGTCCAGGGGCGGAATCGGAATCAGATTGAACGCGGCGAGCAGAATGTTGATATACGCCAGTGTGTAAAGCACCGAATAGATCATACCGCCCGGTTCGGGGGAAAAAAGCCGCCACAGCAAAAGCGCGAAAAAAGCGATGAGCATGTTGGCCGTCACGCCCGCGGCCGAGACGAGAATGAGCCCCTTGCGCCGTTGCGGCGCGGGAATGTTTTCCAGATTGACCGGGACCGGCCTGGCCCAGCCGAATCCGATCACAAGCAGCATGAGCGACCCGATGGGGTCCAGATGTTTGATGGGGTTGAGCGTCAGCCTTCCCAGCCATTTGGCCGTTTCGTCGCCCATTCGGTAAGCGACCCAGCCGTGCGCCAGTTCGTGGAAGATCACCGAGTACAACAGCAGGACGGCCAGCATCACGAAGGCGGCCGGATCGCTGATCAGCAGGCGGATTAAACCCATTCGACATTCTCCATTCTTTGTCGATCGCGGGGCGTCCGGAAGATTTTCGTCCGGCATCTATTCCCTTGCGGGAGCATAAAGCATGAAGACGCGATATTCAACAGAAGTTTTCATCTTGACAGACAGCGCGTTTAATTTGTAGGGATGATCCGCACTTTTAATCTCCTGCAGAAAAGGAACTCAAATCATGCCGGAAAATCCTTTGCGGTTGTTGATGAATCCACGCTCCGTGGCGGTGGTCGGCGCCAGCAATGACTTTACCAAAATGGGAACCATTCAGGCCTTGAGCATCCTCGAGGACGGTTATTCGGGGGACGTGTATTGCATTCACCGCAAGGAAAAAACCGTTCTCGGGCGCCCCGCCTTTCCGACGGCGGCCGATCTGCCCCAGGCGCCGGACCTCGCGGTCCTGATCGTGCCCAGCTCCTCCATTGCAAGCCTGCTTGAGGATTTTGGAAAAATCGGAACGAAGCGCGCCATCATCATTACCGCGGGCTTCAAGGAAACCGGTTCGGCCGGCCGGAGCATGGAAGAAAAGATCAAGTCCGTCGCGAAGCGCTACGGCATTCGGTTTGTGGGCCCCAACTGTCTGGGAATCATCAATTCCGAAAATTCACTCAACACGACGGTGGCGCCGTTTACGACCGGTCCGGGACGTTTGGGATTCGCGTCGCAGAGCGGCACTTATGTAACGCAGGTTCTGCCGTATCTGCGCAAAAACGGCATTTGCTACAGCAAGGCGATCAGTCTGGGCAACGAAGCCGATGTCGATCTGGTGGACGCGCTGGAATACCTGGGCGAAGATGAGCAGACGCGAGCCGTCATTCTTTACATCGAAGGCATTCGGGACGGCCGCCGGTTCGTGGAGGTTGCCCGACGGATCACGCGGCACAAGCCCGTCGTCGCGCAATATGTGGGCGGTACGATTTCGGGCGCGCGCGCCGGCGCCAGCCACACGGGCTCCATGTCCGGGCCGGATTTTCTCTACGACGGCATTTTCAAACAGGCGGGCATTCTGCGCGTCCCGACGATTGAGGATCTCTACGCGCACGGCTGGGCGCTTGCCACGCAGCCGCCCCTTCGCGGAAAGCGGGTGGGCGTTGTAACCAATTCCGGCGGTCCCGGTACGGCCATTGCCTACATGTGCGACCGTGAAGGGTTGGAGGTTCCGCGCTTCTCCGAGGGCCTGCAGAAGGGCATTCGGCCGCTGATTGAGGCGCACGCCTCGGCCGCCAACCCGGTGGATCTGACGTTTGACTTGAGCATGCAGAAGCTTGCCGTGACGCTGCCGGAGATGATTATGAAGAGCGGTGAGGTGGACGCGCTGATCCTGCACGGTGTTATGCACGCGGGCTTCATGGTTGAAATCTTCGAGCATCTGCGCGGTTATCTCCAAGGCGTATCCTACGAGGCTTTTCTGAAAGGTACGAGATCCGTCAAGGAAGACGCATTTCAGTTGCCGGGTAAATATCCCCTTCCGTTTTTGATCTCCTCGTTTTTCGACGACACAGACGATTGCACCCGCGGCTATCTGGACGCCGGCGTCCCGGTTTTCCGCTCTCCGGAAAACGCCGCCCGTGCGCTGGGTTCCCTCCACCGCTACCGGCTGATTCGGGAGAGAGTTCTTTCGAATGCACCGCCGCCGTCCCAAGCCAGGCCCGCGGCGCTGGAAATTCTGGAGCGGGCGAAAGCCGAAGGGCGAGGCGCGCTGGATGAATGCGAGGCCAAGCAGGTACTGGCGGCCTACGGCGTGCCCATTACCCGCGAGGTAAAGGCCTTGACCCGGGATGACGCCGTGGAAGCGGCCGAACGGATTCGGTATCCCGTCGCCGTCAAAGCGTGCAGTTGGGAAATTCTGCACAAAAGCGGCAGAGGCCTCATTGCGCTCGATCTCGAAAATGAGGCGCAGGTAAAGGAAGCGTTTGACGGCATTCAAAAGGCGGCGGGAAAGCCCACGCCGGTGCTGGTTCAGGAAATGGTCTTCGGCAACCGTGAATTTCTCGCCGGTATGACGCGGTTTCCCGGGTTTGCTCCGTGCGTGGTTTTCGGTCTGGGCGGCGTCTGGACGGAAATCCATCGCGACATGACCTTGCGACAGGCGCCCCTGTCCGATTCGGACGCGGCTGAAATGATGAACGAACTGCGCAGCTCGCGTCTGCTGGGCGAATACCGGGGAATGCCGGAAGTGAAGCACAAGGCGCTGGCCCTCATCCTTCAGGCGGTGGGAACGATCGCGCTTCTGCACCCGGAGATTGCCGAGATCGACATCAATCCCGTCATGATTCGCGG
>JAQVQT010000208.1 GCA_028701435.1 Smithellaceae bacterium
CCATGGGCGGCACGGGCGGCGGCATCGTTTACAACCTGGAAGAACTACGGCTGATCGCGAGCCGCGGTATTTCCGCCAGCCTCATCGGCCAGATTCTGATCGAAGAATCCGTCATCGGCTGGGAGGAGCTGGAACTGGAGGTCGTCCGCGACGCGAAGAATCACATGATCACCGTCTGTTTTATCGAGAACGTCGATGCGATGGGTGTCCACACGGGCGATTCCTACTGCACCGCGCCGATGTTGACCATTTCCGAAGAATTGCAAAAACGCCTTCAGAAATATTCCTACGACATCGTCGAGGCCATCCAGGTCATCGGCGGAACCAACGTGCAGTTCGCGCACGACCCGAAGACGGACCGCGTGGTCGTCATCGAAATCAACCCGCGCACGTCGCGTTCGTCGGCGCTGGCCTCCAAGGCCACCGGCTTTCCGATTGCGCTCATCTCCTCCATTCTGGCCACCGGCATCACGCTGGATGAAATTCCCTACTGGCGCGAAGGCACGCTGGATAAATATACGCCGTCGGGCGACTACGTCGTGGTGAAGTTCGCCCGCTGGGATTTTGAAAAATTCCCCGGCGCGGTAGACAAACTCGGCACGCAGATGCGCGCCGTGGGCGAAGTCATGAGCATCGGAAAGAACTACAAAGAGGCGTTTCAGAAGGCCATCCGCTCTCTGGAAAAGAAGCGCTACGGCCTGGGATTTGTGAAAGACTTTCACGCCCGGACGCTCGACGAGCTGATGGAATGCCTCAGCGAACCTTCCAGCGAGCGGCAGTTCATCCTGTATGAAGCCCTGCGCAAAGGCGCCTCCGTAGACACCCTGCACGCCAAAACCCATATCAAGAAGTGGTTCATCGAGCAAATGAAGGAACTGGTGGCGCTGGAAGAAAAAATCCTTGCCTGCAAAGGCAAAACACTTCCTGCCGATCTCCTCGTTCAGGCGAAGAAAGACGGATTTTCCGACCGCTATCTCGCCCAGATTCTGGACAGGAAAGAAGAAGAGATCCGCGGCCAGCGGCTGGCGGCGGGGCTGGCCGAGGCCTGGGACGCCGTGCCGGTGAGCGGTGTCGAAAACGCGGCCTATTACTATTCGACCTACAATGCCCCGGACCGGGTCGGCGTGTCCAAAAACCACAAGGTCATGGTGTTGGGCGGCGGTCCCAACCGCATCGGCCAGGGGATCGAGTTCGACTACTGCTGTGTGCACGCGGCGTTTGCCCTGCGCGACGAAGGCATCGAGTCGATCATGGTCAACTGCAACCCCGAAACCGTTTCCACCGACTACGACACGTCCAACAAGCTGTATTTTGAACCGCTCACCGTCGAAGATGTTTTGAGCATTTATGAGAAGGAAAAGCCGGACGGCGTGATCGTCCAGTTTGGCGGGCAGACGCCGCTCAACATCGCGGCGGATCTGGCGAAGGCCGGCGTAAAGATCATCGGCACGTCTCCGGAGACGATCGATCTGGCCGAAGACCGGGACCGCTTCCGCGAGATGATGGACAAACTGTGCATCCCCATGCCGAAATCCGGAATGGCCAGTAATCTCAAAGAGGCCATCCAGGTTGCAAACGGCATCGGCTATCCGCTGATGCTCCGCCCCTCTTACGTTCTGGGCGGCCGCGGCATGGAAGTGGTGCACGACGAGCAGATGCTCAGGCGCTATGTCGAAGCCGCCGTGGATGTGACCCCCGAGCGGCCCATTCTGATCGACAAGTTTCTGGAAAACGCCATCGAAGCAGAAGCGGACGCCATTTCCGACGGCACGGACGCTTTTGTCCCCGCCGTAATGGAGCATATCGAACTGGCCGGCATCCACTCGGGAGATTCCGCCTGCGTGATTCCGCCCATCAGTATTCCGGCGCGGCACATCGACACGATCAATGACTATACCCGGAAGATCGCCGTGGAGTTCGGCGTGGTGGGGTTGATGAACATCCAGTATGCCATTGCCAATGACGTGGTGTACATCCTGGAGGCCAATCCGCGCGCGTCGCGCACCGTGCCGCTGGTTTCCAAGGTCTGCAACATTTCCATGGCGCGGCTCGCCACGCAGATCATGCTGGGAAAAAAGCTCAAAGACCTGAATCTGAAGCATCACGCCTTCCGCCATTTCGGCGTCAAGGAAGCGGTCTTCCCGTTCAATATGTACCAGGAAGTCGATCCGCTCCTGGGTCCGGAAATGCGCTCCACCGGCGAGGTTCTGGGGTTGGCCGATTCCTTCGGCCTGGCGTATTACAAATCCCAGGAAGCCACCGGCCAGAGCCTGCCCGCGGAAGGCACCGTGCTCATCACGGTGGAAGAGAAGGACAAGGGAGGCATTCTGGAAGTCGCCCGCGCGTTTGCCAAGATCGGCTTCAGGATCAAAGCCTCCGAAGGCACGTACAAATATTTTGCCGCGAACGGCATTGCCGCCGAGCGCATTCTAAAGATGCATGAAGGCCGTCCGAATATTGTGGATGCCATTAAGAACGGAGAGATTCAACTGGTCATCAACACGCCGGCCGGCCGCCTCAGCAAATACGACGACTCCTACATTCGCAAGGCGGCGATCAAGTATAAGATTCCCTACATCACCACCGTGGCCGCCGCGGTGGCCGCCGTCAAGGGCATTGAGGCCTGCCGCCAGGGTCACGGCCGGGCGAAATCCCTGCAGAGCTATCACGCGGAGATAAAATAAAAGAAAGTTTTAAGTTTTAAGGGTTAAGATTTAAGTATTAAGTAGTTAAGTAGGGAACGGTTTTCAAACCGTTCCTTGTCTTTAGAAAGCAGGGAATGGCTTGCCACCCGCAAGGGTGGTCGCGACCGTTCCTATTTCAGGAATCCCGCCTCCTGTAGGATTTCGCGGACGCGGTCGGCCTGATCGGCCCGGACGAGCAGACGCGCGTAAGCGCCCGCAGCGACCAGCATGGCGGTATTTTCACCCTGAAAATAGTAGTGAATGTCTTCGCCGTCCAGGACGGATTTGACAAACGCGATGTCGCCGGGATTGTAAGTGGAAAAAACCTCGACCATTTCCACGTAGCCCGCGTCTTCCTGCTCCGGATGGGAATCAAATGTTTCCATAATGGAGCATGATACACAAAAAGGATTTTTATGGAACCCCTCAAAGGATCACAGCGAAAATATCTGCGCGCGCAGGCGCATCATTTAAAGCCGCTGGTGATGGTCGGTGCAAAAGGCGTAACCGAACAACTGCTCGGTTCGGTCGATCTCGCCTTGAAAGATCATGAGCTCATCAAGGTAAAATTCGGCGAATTCAAAGAAGCCAAAAAGGAAATATCCGCAGAAATTGCCCAGGCCACTAAAAGCGAACTGGTCGGCCTCATTGGTAATATCGCCATTCTCTACAGGCAGCATCACGATCCGAAAAAGAGAAAAATTCATGTGGCGTAAGGGATCTTCGCCGGCCGGATTCAGCGGATGGCCGGAGTGAAGAAAATGGGTTGACAGAAAAAACCAATCGCATTATATACAGCCCGCTCGACGGCAGGGGAAGTACCTCTTGAAACCCGGCCCAAGCGATGTTCATATCTTGATGGGGAATCGTTCAATGGTAGGACGCCGGACTCTGACTCCGTTAATCAAGGTTCGAATCCTTGTTCCCCAGCCAAATAAAATCAAGCACTTACAAGCTTTAAA
>JAQVQT010000209.1 GCA_028701435.1 Smithellaceae bacterium
TGGAATTATTTGTGCGCGTCAAAAAAGACTGGACCGGCTCCGAGAGAATGTTGCGTGAGTTCGGGCTTATAAAATAGAGGATTCCATGCAGGCAAAACCCGTCATCGCCATCGTCGGCCGGCCCAATGTGGGCAAATCGACGCTTTTCAACCGCATTGCGGGAAAGCAGAAGGCTATCGTCATCGACGAGCCGGGCGCGACGCGCGACCGCAATTACATGGACTGTGTCTGGCACGACAAAGCCTTCACGCTGATTGACACAGGCGGATTCGAGCCGGCCACGGAGGAGCGCATCCTGGTGCAGATGCGCGAACAAACCCATCTGGCCATTGAGGAAGCCGATGTCATCATCTTTCTGATGGACGGCCGGGATGGTCTCACGCCTTCGGACACGGAAATCGCGCGGCAACTGCGCGGACGGGGGAAAAAAGTATTTTACGCCGCCAACAAAGTGGACGGCGCGCGCCATGAAGATCTCCTGACGGAATTTTACCGTCTGGGCATTGACGAACTTTATTCCATCTCCGCCCAGCACGGATTGGGCGTGGATGAATTGCTGGCCGTGCTGACGCAGGATTTTCCCCAAACCGCACAGCAGAAAGACGATGAACATGAACCCATTGCCGTAGCGATTGTCGGCAAGCCCAACGTCGGCAAGTCATCGCTGGTGAATCTGATTTCCGGCAGTCAGAGAAGCATCGCCAATCCCACACCCGGCACCACGCGCGACGCTATTGACACCACCATTAAGGTCCACGGCAAATCCTACCTGCTGATCGACACGGCAGGCATCCGCCGGAAAAACAAGATCAGTCTGACGCTGGAAAAATACAGCGTCATCCAGGCGCTCAAGACCATCAACCGCTGCGATATCGCCCTGGTGCTGATTGACGCGGAAGAAGGCATGACGGAGCAGGATGCCAAAATTGTGGGCCTGGCCTATGAACGCGGCAAAGCCTGCATCATCGTCGTGAACAAATGGGATAAAATCGAAAAAGACAACAGCACCGTCGGCAAGTTTGTCGAAAAAATCAAGGATCAGATCAAGTTCATGGATTTTGCGCCGATCATTTTTATTTCGGCTCTCACCGGGCAGCGCGCGCCGAAGATCTTCGACGTCATCAACGAGGTATACGGCCAGTATACCAAGCGGGTGGACACGTCGCCTTTAAACGATCTGGTGGAAAAATGCGTCCGGAAAAACCCGATGGCCCGTTTTCAAAATAAAACCATGGGCATCTCTTACGCGACGCAAACCGGCGTGAAACCGCCCACATTCGTCTTTTTTGTCCCCCACGCCCGTGGCGTTCATTTTTCCTATGAGCGCTATCTGATCAATTCCATTCGTTCCGAATTCGGATTCGACAAGGTCCCGATCCAGCTGATCTTCCGCAAAAAGCGATAACGGCATCGTTTTCTAGCCTGACAACTGGC
This sequence comes from Smithellaceae bacterium, assembly GCA_028701435.1. Lineage (GTDB taxonomy): Bacteria > Desulfobacterota > Syntrophia > Syntrophales > Smithellaceae > UBA8904. The sequence continues at coordinate 1,435 of JAQVQT010000209.1, forward strand.
CTTTACGCCTTATCCCGATTTTTCAGAACCTCCGGCAGCACCGTTGCCCGAAGTTTCTTCTTATCGAACTTGCCCACGCTGGTCTTGGGAAGCTCCTGCAGGAAAACAATTTCATCGGGAATCCACCATTTGGCGACCTTGTCTTTCAGATAATTCTGAATATCTTCCTTCGTAATGGTTTTTGCTGCTTCAGGCCGGGGCACCACGCAGGCCAGCGGCCGTTCCTGCCACTTGACGTCGGGCAGACTGATGACCGCCGCTTCCAGCACACCGGAAAATCCCATAATGGCGTTTTCCAGGTCGATGGAGGAAATCCACTCGCCGGCGCTTTTGATAAGGTCTTTTGTCCGGTCTACAAGGGTGAGATAACCTTCGGGGTTCATGATTCCAATGTCCCCGGTATGAAACCATCTGTCTTTAAACGTGACGGCGCTTTGCTGCGGGTTTTTGTAATACTCGCCGGCGATCCACGGTCCGCGCACCAGAATTTCTCCCATGTCCTTGCCGTCCATGCGGGCCTCTTTGCCTGTCTCCAGGCTGATCAGTTTAACATCCAGCCCCGGCACCGGCAGTCCCGCCGTTGTCCGAATATCAATCTTTTCGTCCGTGCCGAGCTTTTGCATATAGCTTTTGGGGATCGACAGAGTAACAACCGGAGACGTTTCCGTGGCGCCGTAACCCTGGGATAGAATAACGCCGTATTTTTTTTCGAACGATTCGATGAGATGCCTCGGCAGGGCTGATCCGCCGGAGAAAAAATTATTGACGCAAGAGAAATCATGCGCGCCGCCCTGTTCCAGGTAATTGTGGAGCATGATCCAGATCGTCGGCACACCACAGGAAAAGGTTACCTTCTCTTCGGCGATGATCCGGCACAGCGACGCCATGTCCAGAATCTGCCTGCCCGGCAATACCTGTTTCATGCCGCACAGGGTGCAGACAAAAGGCGCCCCCCAGGCGTTGGCATGGAACATCGGAACAATATGCAGGGCACAGTCTTTCTCCTGAATGCCCATGGTAAAGCCCGTGGAAAAAGAGTGCAGCACCAGACCGCGATGGCTGTAAACCACGCCTTTGGGATCGCCCGTCGTCGCCGAGGTGTAGCAGATGAGACAGGGATCGTTTTCATCGCGGTCCACCGGAAAATCATAGTCCTCCGGATAACCTTTAATCCAGTCGTCATACAGAACCACCGGCGAAAGCGTGGTTTGCGGCATGACGCCGGATTGCGACAGGATGACATACAGCTCCACGGTTTTCAGCTGATCTTTAAACGGCTCGATGAGGAAATAGACATCTTCGTCGATGAAAAGAATGCGGTCTTCTGCATGATTGATAATGTAAACCAGATGTTCGACGGACAGCCGGATATTGAGCGTATGCAGAACGCCGCCCATGCAGGGAACGCCGAAGTAGAGCTCCAGATGGCGATGGTTGTTCAGAGAGAAGGAGGCCACCCGGTCGCCCTTTTGGAGGCCGAAAGCGCGCAGGGCACCCGCCAGTTGACTGGTGCGTTTGTACCAGTCGGCATACGTATAGCGGAACGTGCCGGTCGCGTAAACAGAGACGATCTCCTTGCCCGGATAATATTTGGCCGCGTGCTGCATGAAATTTGTGAGTAACAAAGGATAATCCATCATGGCTTCCACCTCCCTGTGCAAGTTTTTAGTGCCCAAAGACCGTTTAATGAATGGAACTACGCCTATAACCCCATAAACTTCGCTGCTATCGTTTTCATGATTTCATTGGTTCCCGCAAAAATCCGCGTCACGCGGATGTCCCGCCACGCGCGGGCGATGGGATATTCCTCGCAATATCCGTACCCGCCGAAAAGCTGGAGACACCGGTCGGCGACGCGGAAAGCCATGTCCGTTGTCCAGTATTTGGCCATAGCAACCTCGACCACAACATTTTTGCCCTCGATGTGATCCATGATGAGCTTGTCGAGGAACGTGCGCCCCAGTTTGGCCTCCGTGGCCATCTCGACAATTTCGAACTGCACATGCTGAAACTTGGAGATGGGGCGGCCGAACGCATTTCTCTCTTTGCAGTACCGGATGGTCAAGTCCAGGATGAACTCCGCTGCGATCACCGCGCCGATGGAGCAGACCAAACGCTCCTGCTGAAGTTTCATCATCAGTTTGATGAATCCGCTTCCCTTCTCGCCCAGACGGTTTCCTTTGGGAATCCGGCAATCGGTAAAATACAACT
>JAQVQT010000210.1 GCA_028701435.1 Smithellaceae bacterium
ACCCATTTTTTGTTGTCGCCGTCGTAGTACCATTTGTCGGGAAAACCGCGGCGGCGGATGAAAGTGGGATGTTCCGCCCATCTGAGCAGGTCCTGATAGGCGTCGTGAAGCCTGCGGAAGGCGGCGGCCGTCCCCCCGGCGTCGGGATGATGAATTTTCACCTGGCGGCGGTAGGCGTTCTTAATGATCCTGTGCAATTCATGGGAAGCAAGATCCGCCCTGGCCATATCCAAAAGCAGGATGCTTTCCGGTTTGACGCAGGGCGCCTTCACCCATCTGGGGCGCTTGAGTCCATCGGCCATGGCCAGCCTTTCCGCCATTTCCAAAACGCGCCTCGAAGCCAGATAGTTTTTGGTCGTCCTTTTTTCCTCGGCCCACCAGGCGTCCCCCAGCCGATTGCTCATTCTGCCGAAATCTTCCGCCGGTTTGACGCCGGCGGTGCGGCGCGCCTTGTAGCGGAATACTTCCCGAATGCCGTGCGGAACCACGTCGAGGACAATCAATGTATCCGTAAAATAGAATGTCGCGTAGCGCGCATTCAGGGCCTGCAGCAGGCCGCTTCGCGTATTGAGTTTCTGACGGAGCTGCTGACGGCACCGAATGGAGCAGTAGCGGCGCTTTCCGATGTTTCCTGCGCCGCAGGAAAGACAAACGCCCTGATGGGAAAAATGAGAGGAAGTTTTGCTTTTAACCAACATGTCGTGGGGCGAATCAGCCGGTTGATCAAAAGGATCAACCGGCTTTGCCCGTCCTTCAATGATTTATTTGGCCGCCAGGTACCCTTTGGCCAGAGCCTTGTTGACGTGCAAAACGCCTTTGTTCATCTCTTTCATCGGATAATCGGCGGTGATCACGGGAAGCGCGTCGGCGTCGGCCTGGGTTTTAACCACCGATCCACCCGGCACATAGCGTCCGTCCGCCACACGGACGCCGATCAAAATAGCGCCCGGCTCAATGACGCAGTTTTTTCCGACAAACGATTTGAAGACCAACGCCCTCATGCCCACAAAGGTGTCGTCCATCACGACGGCCGGTCCGTGAATATGCACCTGGTGCGCAAGCGACACACGGTTTCCCACGTACACCGCGTATTTTTTTCCGTCCACGTCCATTCGGTTTTTTTCCACGGGCTTGCCGTCCAGCTCCGTTTCCAGCGCGTGAATGATCACGCCGTCCTGAATATTGGAATCATCTCCCACGTGGAGCGGCTGGCCTTCGTCGCCGCGCACGGACGCCATCGGCGAGACCATGATGTTTTTCCCCAATTCAACGTTTCCGATAACCGCCGCCAGCGCATGCACAAAGGTGCCCTCTCCGATCACCGGCTCGGACACGGTCGCGCAAAAATCCGTTTTTACGTTTTTCTCGATCATGTTGCCCTCCGCTTCTTCGTTGTATGTCTGCGCCGATCTTCTGCAACATTCAACGGCGCGTTGTTCCGTCAGGCTTCCGCCTGCAAAGCTTTTGCCTTTTCCCGGGCCAGCAAATCCTCCCAGACGGCCGCCACTTTTCTTTCCGTCTCTTCCATTACGCATTGATTGTCGATCACAATCGTCGCCAGTTGTATTTTATCGTGAATCGGCATCTGGTTGGCCAGCCGCAATTCGGCGTCCTCCCGGCAGACGGAATTGCGCGCCATCAGGCGTTCAATCTGCCGCCCGGGCTCAATCATGACCAGAATCGTCAGGTCAAACAGATGCTGCATTCCGCCTTCAAACAGGAGAGGCACATCGGAAAAAACAATCGCGTGGGGAGCCTGCGCCTTGATTTTTTCAAGACGGGACCACCATTCCTCAAACACCCGCGGATGAACGATGGCGTTGAGCCTTCGCAGCCTTTCCGGAGAGCGGAAAACGATGTCCGCCATTTTACCGCGGTCGATGGTCTCGTCGGGCAGCAGGATTTCGGATCCAAAGCAGTGGACGACATCCCGCCAGGCGGGCTTTCCCGGCTCCTGCACTTCATGCGCCAGCCTGTCAAAATCAATCAGATAACCGCCGAGGCGCACAAACATTTCCGCAACGGTAGATTTTCCGCAGGCAATTCCGCCCGTTAATCCGACATTCAGCATGCGCTACTTCTTATTGCGTTCATAGATGATCCGCAGACCGTCCAGCGTCAGCATTTCTTCAATCTTATCGATGGTCCTGGCTTCCTGCGCAACCACCCGCGCCAGCCCCCCCGTGCCAATGACCAGGGGATTGGTTTTGACTTCCGCTTTCATCCGGTTGACGATGCCGTCCACCAGTCCGGCGTAGCCAAACATGATGCCCGCCTGAATGGCGCTGATGGTATCCTTGGTAATAATGGTCTTTGGCTTGCCGAATTCGACGCGGGGCAGCTTGGAAGCCCTTTCAAAAAGCGCTTCGCTGGAAATCACAATTCCCGGAGAAATGCAGCCCCCCATGTATTCGCCCCGGGGCGAAACATAGTCAAAGGTCGTCGCCGTTCCAAAATCCACAATAATCGATTCCTGGCGGTATTTGTCGAAGGCGGCCACGGCATTGACAATCCGGTCCGCGCCGACTTCCTTGGGGTTGTCGTAAAAGATCGGCATGCCTGTTTTAATGCCGGGGCCGACGATCATCGGCTTGATGTTGAAATACTTGACGCAGAGGGGCTCCAGAATATTGAGCATCGGCGGCACGACGCAGGAAATAATAATCGCCCGGACCGATTTAATCTCTTTGGCTTTCATGCGGGTGGACTGGTACAGATTGTAAATCAGCACGCCGTATTCATCAATGGTATGATCGATTTCCGTCCGGATTCGCCAATCGTGCAGCAGTTGATCCTTGTCAAAAAGCCCCAACACGGTGTTTGTATTGCCTACGTCAACCACCAGCAGCATAAATCGTTACCCCTTCCCTACGGTCGCGTCTCCCGCTGCGACCTTTACCTTTTTGTTGCCGTCCACCAGAATCACCAGGGAACCGTCTTCATCCAGATCCGCCGCCTCTCCGTTGATGGTTTCCTTTCCGAAGATGACCGAAACCGGTTTGCCGATCATCGTTGTCCGGTCAAGCCATTTTTTCCTAAGCGGCGCAAACCCGTTTTGTGAGAGTTCCCTATAACATTTTGCCAGATTTTCATACAGAAGAATGATCAATTCAAGACGGGAGACTTCCCGGCCGGCCTCCACCGACAGAGAGGTTGCCATCTTTTGAATATCCTCCGGAAATTCTTTGAGATTCCAATTGACGTTCACACCGATGCCCACCACGACAAAATCGATGACGCCCGTCGCCGTTTTCATCTGCGTCAGAATACCGCAGACCTTTTTCCCGCCAATCTGCACGTCATTGGGCCATTTCAGAGAAACCTTGCCCGGGCAATAAGGATCGAGCGTTTCTGCGACGGCCACGCCCGCCGCCAGGGAAATCCGCGGCGCGAGGTCCGGCTCAAAACGCGGACGTAAAATGACGGACGTGTAAATATTGGCGCCCGGAGGCGAATGCCATGTGCGCTGCAGCCTCCCCTTCCCCGCGCTCTGACTCTCCGCGATCAACGCCGTTCCTTCCGGCGCTCCCTGCACGCCCAGCCGAAACGCCTCGTCATTGGTCGAGCCGATTTCTTCGTAATAGTAGAGCTTGTGGCCGATGAATTTTCCTGCAAGATGTTTTTTCAGGGATGATGGG
>JAQVQT010000028.1 GCA_028701435.1 Smithellaceae bacterium
TTTCTGGGATAAATCAGAGTTAAATTCCGAAAGTGACAAATAGGTTATAGTTGAGCGCATTCTCGAATGGGGAACGGAAGGAGAGGTCCGGACGGTTCTTTCCTATTACGGCAAAGACTTTGTAAAGCGCGTCGTCAAGGAAGGCAGGAACCTCAATTCTAAAACGGTCAATTACTTTTTTTGAAATATTTTTTATCCGTTAAAAAGTGATATCTCAATGACCATTACCCCCCCCCGGTTTGTGATTTCTCCTCGCAGAATCAATAGATTGTAAAAAAACAATTCTATGCTAAAATAAGTTGCATAAGGATGCTCATGGAATTTAAAACCGTTTTGGAAAAACTTTTGACGAATTTCGAAAAGCAGAGCATTCGCTATGCGCTGATGGGCGGTTTTGCGCTGGGATTGTGGGGGTACGGGAGGGCAACGTCTGATATTGACTTTCTGGCGCATCGCGACGACATGGATAAGGTAGATGCCGTCATGAAGAGCCTGGACTATGAATGCCGGTATAAAAGCGATAATGTTTCTCAATATTTATCTCCCCTGAAAATATTCGGCGAAGTTGATTTTATTCACGCTTATAGAGAAACAAGTCTGGCGATGTTGCGGGATGCCGAAGAAAAAACCGTTTTCAACGGCGATTTGAAAATTCGCGTATTAAAACCCGAAAGTCTGATTGCTTTCAAATTACAGGCGGTTAAAAACAATCCGTCAAGGATCTCCGTCGATTTGCAGGACATTAAAAAGCTGGTTGAAATCAACAGACAGAACATGGATTGGAGTCTTATCGATCACTACGCCGAACTGCTGAAGATGGACGAAGTGTGGAATGAAATCAAAAAAGAGGTATCTTTATGAACACGGCTGCCGGTGGGAAAGATATTCTCGACAAAACGATCACTGAAGATATGAAAATCATGGAACGCCGGCGGTATAATCCGTTTATGAAAAACGGCAAAGCGGATGTGGACGCCTATATCCGGTTCGTCTGCGGTTTTAACGAATTCATCAACCACGAGCCAAAATTATTTTCCAGGATAATCGATCGCGATATGATTCTATAATCTAAGCGATTTCAAACGTTTATTTCCAATGCAATCTGATTTTGCCATATGATTCCGAAGGAGATTTTTAATTCTCAAGAAACGGCAGCGGTTTGTCCAGGCGATACACCAGCGCCTGGCAGTTGGCCAGAAGTTTTCCACTGTCGTCGGTGGCGCGGATATCGTAAACGGCGGTTCTTCTGGTTTTGTTGATTTCACTGGCTTCAGCGGTAAGCAGTTTGCCTTTGGAAGGCGTTGCCAGATAATTGATGTTCATACTGAGGGCGACGGCCATGGTTCCATGCGAATTGGATGCGACTTCAAACGCCGCGTCCATCAGCGAGAAAATTGCTCCGCCGTGCGCCATGCCGAACATGTTTTCCATGTCGGACGTAAAACGCATTTCCACGCGGGCGTAGCCTTCCTTCACATCCACCAGGGTGATGCCGAATTTCCTGCCGAAAGGTTCCTGCTCCATCCGTTTGAAGATTGCTTTTCTGACTTTTTCATCCATCCCTGATCTCCTGCGGCATTTTCCGGATCGGCCGGTTTGACTATGTCTTTTAACAGGTTGGAAGGCAAAGGACAACCAAAACCCCATCTAACCACGGGAAACTGCCCCCAGGAACGCGGATCGGAACTGCGGGCGCGCGCTATGCGTGTGTCGAAAAAAAAGCGTCCGGCTTCGAACCGGACGCTTTTTGTAGAATATGTTTCAGACGCAGATTAAAGAACTCTGACACCGATGATCCCGTTGATGGCCTCAAATTTCTTAATGAGGTCCGCGGCGTTGATTTCGCCCTCTACGTCGATAAGGTTATAGGCGACGTTGCCCCGGCTCTTGTTGATCATATCGGCAATGTTGAGTTTGTTGTCGGCCAGCAGGTGTGTAATCTTTTCGATCATACCGGGCTCATTCTTGTTGGAAACGGTGAGACGGGTTTTGTCGGACCGGTCGAGAATGCATTCCGGAAAGTTGACCGAGTTTTTGATGTTTCCGTTCTCCAGGAAATCCATGATCTGCATGGTGGCCATAATGGCGCAGTTTTCTTCGGATTCCTCGGTGGAAGCGCCCAGATGCGGAATGGCGATGACCTTGTCCGTTTTGATGACCTCTTCATCCGGGAAGTCCGTCACGTAACGGCTCACGATTCCGTCGGCAATGGCTTTTTTCAGCGCCGCGGTCTCCACGAGTCCGCCCCGGGCGAAGTTCAGCAAAACGGCGCCCTTTTTCATGATCGCGAATTTTTCGTCGTTGATGAAGCCCTTGGTGTCCTTGTTCTGGGGAACGTGCAGTGTGATGTAGTCGGATTCCGAAAGCAGTCGATCCAGGCTCGGCGCCTTCTTGATGTTGCGGGACAGCTTCCAGGCCGCCTCGATGGACAAAAACGGATCGTACCCCATGACTTCCATGCCCAGGTCTTCGGCCGTGTTGGCGATCATGGTGCCGATGGCGCCCAAGCCCACCACGCCGAGTTTTTTGCCCAGGATCTCCGTGCCGACAAACTTGGCTTTCCCTTTTTCGATCAGGTCGGGCACCTTGTCGCCTTCACCCACCAGCCCTTTGGCCCAGGCCAGGCCTTCCGCGACGTTGCGCGCCGCAAGCAGCATGCCCAGAACGACCAGCTCCTTCACGCCGTTGGCGTTGGCGCCCGGGGTGTTGAACACCACGATGCCTTTTTCCGAGCATTTATCGATGGGAATATTGTTGACGCCGGCGCCGGCGCGGGCAATGGCCTTGAGACTGGACGGCAGCGTCATCTCTTTCATTTCCTTGCTGCGGACAAGAATTCCGTCTGGATCGGGAAGGTCCGTGCGGTACTCATACTTCTCCGTGAAAAGGCTCAACCCTTTTTCCGAAATTTTATTCAACAGATCGATCCGGTACATAAAATACCTCCTACTCTTATTTGTGATTTTGGTGGGCCGTGCGGGGATTGAACCCGCGGCCAACGGATTAAAAGTCCGCTGCTCTACCGCTGAGCTAACGGCCCCACCTGAAGTTTTTAAAAGAACAAGGCTCTCTAGCAACTCATCGGGGGCCTGTCAAGAAGAAACTGGATGTTTTCAATTTTCGAAAGGATTTTCCAGTTGAATGGTTTCGTCGCGGCCCGCGCCCACGGAAACCAGAGCGATGCCGGCGCCGGATAATTCTTTCAGGCGCTGGATGTATTTCCGAGCGTTTACGGGGAGTTCGCTGATGTTTTGCGCGCTTGCGATGTTTTCCGTCCAGCCGTCGAATTCTTCGTAAACCGGTTCACAGGTTGCAAACATCTTCAGGCTGGCGGGGACCGCCTCGCGGCATTCGCCCCCGGCGGTTTTATAACCGACGCAGATTTTGATTTTGGGAAGCCCCGTCAGCACATCCAGTTTGGTAATGGCCAGCGTGGAAATGCCGGAGACCCGGACGGCCTGGCGCACCAGAACCATGTCCAGCCAGCCGCACCGCCGCTTGCGGCCGGTGGTCGCGCCGAATTCCTGCCCGACTTTCTGCAGATGATCTCCGACGGCGTCTTTCAGCTCCGTCGGGAAGGGACCTTCTCCCACCCGCGTCGTATAGGCTTTACAGATTCCCACGACCCTCGAGATGGCGCCGGGGCCGATGCCGCTTCCGCACGCGGCGTTTCCGGAGACGGTGTTGGAAGAGGTGACATAGGGATAGGTGCCGTGATCGATATCCAGATGACATCCCTGGGCGCCTTCAAACAGGATCTTCTTTCCCTTTTGGATTTCTTCGGCCAGAATCAGAGACGTATCGGCGACATACGGCCTGATTTTTTCCGCGTACTCCAGGTACTCATCCGCGACAGCCTGGGGATCCAGCGGCTCCACGCCGAAAAAATTCTCAAACAGGTAGTTTTTTTCTTCCAGGCTGTGGCGAACTTTTTCCAGGAGCAGCCCGGGTTCATAGAGGTCGCCCACGCGGATACCCGTGCGGGCGACCTTGTCTTCGTAAGCCGGGCCGATGCCGCGGCCGGTGGTGCCGATTTTTTTGCCGGTATTGCGGGCCTCGCGCGCCTGATCCAGGCTTCGGTGATAGGGCATGATGACGTGCGTCTTTTCGCTGACGTACAGCCTGGTGGAAGAGGGGAAAAGTCCCCCTTCGTTCAACTCCTTCAGCTCCTGAAGAAAAACCTTCGGGTCAAAGACCACTCCGTTGCCGATAATGCAGATTTTATGATCATGCAGAATGCCTGAGGGAATCAGATGGAGAATGGTGGTCCGGCCTTTCACCACGAGCGTGTGCCCGGCGTTGTTGCCGCCCTGGAAGCGGGCGACCACATCCGCCTCAAGTGTGTAAAGATCAACAATCTTTCCTTTTCCTTCATCCCCCCACTGGGTGCCTACAACCGCAACATTGGCCATGAGTTATTTTCTTTCCTACATCTTTATCGGTGTGATGGAAACGACATGAGGCAATTTCCGTAATTTGACCAGGACGTCCGATCCAACCGGGGAATCCGTGTTCAGAACGACCAGCGCTTTCTTTGACTGAGCGTCCCGGCTCAGATGGAGACGGGCAATATTGACTTTATGATTGCCCAGCGTCGTTCCCAGATTGCCGATCACGCCCGGCAGGTCTTCATTGGAGACGGCCAGGATGTAGCCTTCCGGGGCGATTTCCACGGAAAACTCGTTGATCCGGACGATTCTCGGATCATTTTTGCCGAAGACGGCGCCCGATGTCCGGCTGGTTTCTTTGGAGGTCCTGACGGTCAGGGCAATCAGGTTGGTGTAGTCTTTGGTTTCCGAGCTTTTTACTTCAATGATTCGAATGCCTCTTTCCCTGGCGATGACCGGCGCGTTGATGTAATTGACGGTTTCGGTCAAAATCGGGTCCAGAAGCCCCTTGATCAGCGAGACGGTGATCGGAGCGACATTGTGGTTGAGGATTTCACCGCTGTATTCCAATGTGACTTCCCGAATGGCTCCGGTGAGAAGCTGTGCCTGAAAGGTGCCCAGCTTTTCCGCCAGATCCAGATAGGGACGGATCACGGCCATCACATCCGTGCTCACCGACGGGAAATTGACTGCTCCCTTGATTTCGCCGGTGGCGAAGTATGCGGCGATCTGGTGGGCGATGGCGATGGCCACGTTGGTCTGCGCTTCATCGGTGGATGCGCCCAGATGCGGAGTACAGATCACATGGTCCAGGCCGACGAGCTCCATGTTTTTGGTCGGTTCTTCTTCAAAGACATCGATGGCGGCGCCGGCGACCTGACCGGATTTCAAAGCGCCGCAGAGCGCTTTTTCACTGACGATGCCGCCGCGGGCGCAGTGAATCAGAAACACGCCCTTTTTCATTTTCGCAAACGATGATTCATTGAGCAGGTTCCGCGTTTCTTTGGAGAGCGGGCAGTGCACGGTGATGAAGTCGGAATTGGCGTACAGTTCGTCCAGGCTGACCATTTTCACGCCCATCTGTTCGGCGACTTCCGGAGCAATGAACGGATCGTGGGCGATGACGTTCATTTTCAGACCGATGGCGCGGTCCGCCACGACGGCGCCGACTCTGCCCAGGCCGATCACCCCCAGGGTTTTGTTGCAGTATTCATTGCCCATGAATCTGCTTTTTTCCCAAAGGCCCGCTTTCATCGAGGCGGTGGCCTGCGGAATCCTGCGCGCCAGGGACAGCATCATGGCAATGGCGTGCTCCGCGGTGGTGACGGTGTTGCCGCCGGGCGTGTTCATGACGACAATGCCGCGTTTGCTGGCCGCGGGAATGTCGATGTTATCGACCCCCGCTCCGGCCCGGCCGATGGCGGAAAGCTTTGCGGCCGCCTCGATGATCTCGGCCGTGACTTTGGTTGCCGAACGAACGATCAGGGCGTCGTAGTCTTTAATGACGGCCTTTAACTCATCGGGCTTCATGCCGGTTTTGACATCCACCTTGATGCCCGGTGTGTTGCCCAGAATGGCCGCGACTTCAGGCGCCATGGAATCGCTGACTAATACTCGTTTCATAGCGTTTCCCGCAAGAGCCGTATGCTACAGGCTCTTGACCTTTTCATTGAAAACTTTTTCCAGTTCGGCCAGCGCGACTTTGAGGTCCGCCGCTTCGATGGTCGGGCCGCACCAGAAACGATAGCCGGCCGGCGCTTCCTTGTAGGAATTGATGTCGTGCGCGATGTTTTTCTTGCTCAACTCAGACGCGACGCTTTTGAGGAACTTGCTTTTCGCATCCGGGTCCATCGAGGCCACTTTGGGATGCGTGACGGACAGACACACGGAGGTGTTGGAGCGGACGGTCGGATCCGAGGCCAGAAACTCAATCCAGTCGGTTTTGGCGACCCAGTCTTCAACGATTTTCAGATTATCCTTGCTTCGCTGGACGAGTCCGTCGATGCCGATTTTTCCGGCCCAGTCCAGAGCGTCCAGATAATCTTCCACGCAGATCATGGAAGGCGTATTGATGACGTCGCCGTCAAAGATGGCCTTGTTGATTTTGCCGTCCTTCTTCAGACGGAAGATTTTCGGCATCGGCCAGGGTGGATTGTAGGATTCAATACGGGCAACTGCTTTGGGGCTCAGGATCATCATACCATGCGCGGCTTCACCGCCCAGGCATTTCTGCCAGGAGTACGTCAGGACGTCGATTTTGCTCCAGTCAACGTCATTGGCAAAAGCGTAGCTGGTGGCATCGCAAAGAGAGAGCCCTTCACGGTCGGCGGGAATCCAGTCCCAGTTGGGAATTCGTACGCCGCTGGTGGTGCCGTTGGATACAAAGACAACGTCGCCTTTCCAGTCCACTTTGGACAAATCCGGAATCTTGCCGTAATCCGCCTTAATAATGGTGGGATTGAGTTTGAGCTGCTTGTTCACATCCGTTGCCCAGCCGTTGGAGAAACTTTCCCAGACCAGGACGGTAACCGGTTTGGGGCCCAGAACCGACCACATGGCGCATTCAAACGCGCCGGTATCGGAAGCCGGCAGAATGCCCACAAGGTAATCTCCCGGAATATTTAATATTTTTCTTGTTTCGTTAATGGCTTTGACAATTCTTTCTTTTCCCAGTGCGGAGCGGTGTGAGCGCCCGACCGGCGCGTCTTTCAGGGCGTCAATTGTCCACGCTGGCCTTTTGCTGCATGGTCCGGAACTAAAGTTGGGGTTTAACATGGGTAACCATCCTTAAAATAAATTTTCTTAATGCTGGCATGTTCATACCAGCATTAAGTGTTTTTCTCAAGAAATTTAAACCGTAGTAGACCTCCCGTGACCAGTGGTCGAAGCGGTTGCGGCTGAAACTTTCGAGGCATCAGTAAAATAACAATTTTTGACTTAAGTCAAATACATTATGGTTCAGACAGGTTATAAAACTACAAAACTGGAGGCAATCCTGATAGGATTGCTTACAAAAACGGGGAGGGATCAAAATGACTGAAAATTTGGCCACCATTGCGGACCTGACCGGTGCGTTTCGTCTTTCGGAGCTGGTTGCCTACCAGGAGCACTCCGTGGTCAGCCGGGAAATTATCCGGAAACCTTCCGGAATTATGACGGCCTTTGCCTTTGACGCCGGCGAGGGATTAAGCGAGCACACGGCTCCTTTTGACGCGCTCGTCTATCTCTTGGAAGGCAACGCGGAAATCATCATTGATCAAAAGCCCCACCCGGTCGGGAAAGGGGAGATGATCCTGATGCCGGCGCACAAACCGCATGCGCTCAAGGCAATAACCCGCTTTAAGATGTTGCTGGTCATGATAAAGTAAAAAAAGGAGGTGTGTTATGAAGTTCGAGATTACACCGGGTGTCAATTGGGTGGGGAAGATTGACTGGGAGCTGCGCAAGTTTCACGGCGAGGAATACTCCACGCATCGCGGCTCGTCGTATAACGCGTATCTGGTGAGAGACGAAAAGACCGCGCTTATCGACACGGTCTGGTCGCCTTTTGCGAAAGAGTTCGTGGACAATCTGGCCAGGGAAATCGATCTCAACAAAATTGACTATGTGATTGCCAACCACGCGGAAATGGATCACTCCGGCGCCCTGCCGCTTCTGATGCACCGGATTCCCGACAAGCCCGTGTACTGCACGGCCAACGGACTGAAATCGCTCAAGGGCCACTATCACAAGGACTGGAACTTCCAGGTGGTGAAAACCGGCGACAAGCTGTCGCTGGGCAAGAAGGAACTGATTTTCGTGGAAGCCATGATGCTGCACTGGCCGGATTCCATGATGGAGTACCTCACCGGCGACGCGATCCTGTTTTCCAACGACGCCTTCGGCCAGCATATTGCCAGCGAGCATATGTTCAATGATCTGGTCGATCCATCCGAACTGTTCGAGGAGGCAACCAAGTATTACGCCAACATTCTCACGCCTTTTTCGCCTCTGGTGACGAAAAAAATCAATGAAGTGGTGGGGCTCAATCTGCCGGTGAAATTCATCTGCCCCAGCCACGGCGTCATCTGGCGAGACAATCCCCTGCAGATCGCGCAAAAATACCTGCAATGGGCGGCGGACTATCAGGAAAATCAGATTTCAATCATTTACGACACGATGTGGGACGGCACGAGAAGACTGGCCGAACAAATCGCCCACGGAATCAAGCAGGCAGACGACAAGGTGACGGTGAAGCTTTTCAATATCTCCCGCCGCGACATCAATGACGTGGTGACCGAAGTCTTCAAATCGAAGGCAATTCTGCTGGGGTCGCCCACGATCAACAAAGGCATTCTCAACGCCATGTCGGCGCTAATCGAGATGATCACGGGGCTCAAGTTCAAAAACAAGAAAGCGGCTGCCTTCGGCTGCTACGGCTGGAGTGGTGAGAGCGTGAAGATTTTAAACGATCATTTGTCCAAAGCCGGGTTTGAAATGATCGGCGACGGCTTCAAAGCCATGTGGCAGCCGGGGGATGAAGCGCTCGCGCAGGCACTGGCGTTTGGAAAGGATTTTGCGGGGAAAGTATAATTTTTACGGACCGGAATCAAAAAAGGGTGGAGGCCGTTTCGCGTTCCACCCTTTTTTTATATACGCTGGATCGTTTTACGCTTATTTGATGCAGACCCGGCGGACCTGGTTGAAATCCGTAATGCCCTGCAGCACTTTCTGGATTCCGTCCTGGAGCAGCGTGGTCATTCCCTCGGCCATGGATTTGGCGCGGATGACCTCAACCGTCTCATGCTTTTGCACCAGTTTCTTGATGGTGTCGGTGGCCACGACCAGCTCATGAATGCCCATTCTGCCCTTGTAGCCGGTCTTATCGCAGGCGTCGCATCCTTTGGCGCGATACAGTTTGAAATCATC
Source organism: Smithellaceae bacterium (assembly GCA_028701435.1). Classification (GTDB taxonomy): domain Bacteria; phylum Desulfobacterota; class Syntrophia; order Syntrophales; family Smithellaceae; genus UBA8904. Next base: position 9,297 of record JAQVQT010000028.1, read on the forward strand.
GTTGTAGGAAACGCCCAGTTTGGCGAAGTCTTCCCGGCCGTAGCTTTCCACGATCTCCTCAAATTCCTCCTGCGTGGCATGATACTGCTCTTTGCAATTCTTGCACAGCGTGCGCACCAGGCGCTGGGCGAGAATGCCCAAGAGGGCGTCCGCGAAGTTCAGCGGGTCGATGCCCATATCCAAAAGCCGGACGATGGTTTCCGGTGCGCTGTTGGTATGCAGCGTGCTGAAGACCAGATGGCCGGTCAGCGAAGCTTCAACGCCCGTTTTGGCCGTTTCAAAATCGCGCATTTCGCCCACCATGATCACATCCGGGTCGGCGCGCAGAAACGCCCGCATGGCGGCCGCGAAGTCGAAGCCGATCTTGGACTGCACCTGAACCTGGCGAAGCCCGTATTGCGTGATTTCCACCGGATCTTCCGCAGTCCAGATTTTCCGGTCCGGCCGGTTGATGACGTGGAGCGCCGCATGCAGCGTCGTGGTCTTGCCGGAGCCGGTCGGGCCGACAACCAGGATCATGCCGTAGGGCTTGTTGATGATGTTGATCATTTCATCATAATTGCGTTTGAGCAGCCCCATGGATTCCAGCGGCAGGAGCGTGTCGCTCTTGGCCAGCAGGCGCATGACAATGTCTTCCACGCCGCCCTGGGTGGGAATGGTGGCGACGCGCAGCTCCAGTTCGTCGCCGGAAGGGCGCCGGAACTTGATTTTGCCGTCCTGAGGTTTTCTTTTTTCCGTAATGTCCAGGTTGGACATGATTTTGACGCGCGAGATGATGGCGGACCGGTAGCTGAAGGGGACGGTCTGATAAATCGTGCAGTCGCCGTCGATGCGGTACCGGATTTCCACATTTTTCTTGCCGACGTTGGGTTCGATGTGAATATCGGATGCCCGGCGGGAGGAAGCGTCGTTGATGATTTTATTGACGAGCTGCATGATCACGCTGTCGGTTTCCGCGACGACGTCCATTCCTTCTTCTTCTTCGGAGCCTCCGCCTTCTTCATCCATCTTGCCCAGGATTTCGGTAAAAGAATGTTCGTCTTCGCCGGAGCTGAAGAAAAGGTTGATGAATTTTAAGATATCCTCCGGCAGAGCGACGTCATATTTCACCTTCTTGGTTTTCAGAAGATTTTCGATGGCGTCTCTTTTGATGATGTTGTTCGGATCATCGACAACCACGTGGATATTGCCGTCGATCTTTTCCAGCGGCACCCAAAGCTCGCGCTGAAGGTAGTCTTTTTTCAGGTTGGAAATCAAGTCGCCGGGGATGATGATTTTTTCGTTGTAATGGATAAACCGGCAGCGGTAAAACTCTTCGAAGGAGTGGCCGATGTCGTCTTTGGAGATTTTGTACTTGTTCATGAGATATCGCTCGACGGATTCTTTCTGCTCCCGCGCTTCTCCCCAGGCGGCTTCCAGCTCGTCTTCCTTGAGCATGTTGCGGGTCAGCAGAAAATCGAACCGGGTTTTGCGGCGGCGCTGGAAGCGCTGCTGGTTGTAGAAGGCAACGCCCAAAACCTCCACGATCTCCATGACCAGACCGATGTCTTCCTCGGTGAATTTGCTGTCTCCCCGTTTTTTGTTGAGGATTTGAATGACGCCCATGAGCTGATCTTTATAAAAAATCGGGGCGGCCAGAATCTGTTTGGTCTTGAAGCCGGACTTTTTGTCCCAGCTCGCGTCAAAGGTCAATTCAGGATCGATGGCCTTGAGCTCCGCCAGGTTGTATGCATCCGCGATGTTGACGATATTGAAGGTGTTGGCCACGTATCCGGCGATGCTGTGATTGTTGATCGGAACGCGGATTTCTTTGAGTTGGGATCCCGCCAGAAACATGGAATAGATTTCGTTGTGCGGTTTATCGACGACATAGAGCGTGATGGAGTAGGCGTCAAACAGATTCAGGATGCCGTCCTTCAGATCGATCAGGATTTGGGCAATATTTTGCGCGGCGTGAATGCGGTTGGTGATGTCCTGAAGTTTTTTCTGTAATCGCAGCCTTTCTTCCAGACTCACTTCTATGGTGGGCTTCGTCTTCATGATCATCCGGTTATCTCTCCGTTTTCTTTTTTCTCATAAAAACCGCGCACATCCTAGCAAGCCTCGCCGGGAATGTCAATCAAACGAATTATCCCAACGCACCCGACAAGGCTGCCGCATGGCGCCGCGCGGTTTAGCCGGCGGTGACGATTTTCGAGAAATCGGCGATTTGATGGAACAGCGCCGAGATGTCCGCCAGCAGCGACAGGCGGTTGAAGCGGATTTTTTCGTCTTTGTCCATGACCATGACGGAATCGAAAAAAGCGTCCACGGGGGAGCGCAGGGCGGCGAGTTTGTTCAGCGCCGCGGTGAAATCCTTCTCGGCGATGCCTTTTTCCACGCGGGTGCCGATGTTTTCAAAATTCGCGAACAGCTTGATCTCCGCTTCCTGGGAAAGCAGGTTGACGTCCACGGAACCGCCGCGGAAATCCTTCAGGATGTTGTCGATCCGTTTGAAAGCTACGGAGAGGGGTTCGAACTCCGGATTGGCCCGAAACGCCTGCAGCGCCTGAATCTTTTCGATCACCGAAACGAGATGGTCGATGTCCGCGGCCAGAACCGCGTCCACCGTGTCATAGGCGTAGCCCTGGCTGATCAGTTGATTCTGCAGCCGCCCCCGGAAGAATTCCAGAACATCTTTTTTCACGTCTTCGGCCGGCTTCTTCAGAACATCCTTCAGGGACGCCAGGCATTCGTCGATCAGAAAATTCAGGCTCAGGTCGTAGCGGCGCGACAGGATAATGTTGATGACGCCCAGCGCCTGGCGGCGGAGGGCATAGGGGTCGGCCGTGCCGGAAGGCGGCATGCCCACGGCGAAGAAGCCGACGATGGTGTCCATTTTATCGGCGATGCCGACGATCGCGCCTTCATCCGTGCCCGGCAGACTGCCCCCGGCGACAATCGGCAGGTAATGCTCATAAATGGCATCGGCGATTTCCGGTTTTTCCCCGGCCAAAAGAGCGTATTCCCGTCCCATGATGCCCTGAAGTTCGGAAAATTCGCCCACCATGAGCGATTCCAGATCGGCCTTGGCCAGAAGCGCGGCGCGGTCCACGTTTTTCTTGACCGCGGGCTTCACCTTGGAGGCGATCTTGACCGCCAGCTTGCGGAAGCGCATCACCTTTTTATGGGAGGTCCCCAGCAGGGTGTGGAAGACCACTTTTTTCAGGGACTCCACGCGATTTTCCAGCGGGATTTTTTTATCCTCTTCAAAGAAAAACGAGGCGTCGGCCAGCCGGGCCTGCAGGACGCGTTCATTGCCCCGGGCGACCACATCCAGATTTCGGGCGCGGGTATTGCTGACGGCGATGAAATGGGGCAGAAGTTTTCCTTCTTCGTCCACGATGGGGAAATACTTCTGGTGCGAGATCATGGTGGTGGTCAGCACTTCCTTGGGGATCTGCAGGTAATGGGGGTCGAAGCCGCCGCGAACGATCACCGGATATTCCACGATAAACGCGATGGTTTCCAGCAGGTCTTCCGTATAGAAAAGCTTTCCCCCGACTTCGGCGGCCGATTTTTGCGCTTCTTCGAGAATGAATTTTTTCCGCTCTGCGGGATCGGCGATGACAAAATGCTCCCGGGCTTTGGCGAGGTAATCTTCGTATCCCTCAACGGAAAAGGTCTCCGGGCTCATAAAGCGATGGCCGCGCGAGGTGTTTCCGCTTTCAATGTCTTCCACCTTGAGCGGCACGACCTGGCCGCCGTAAAGCGCCAGCAGCCAGTGGATGGGCCGGGCAAAGCGCAGATCGTAAGCGGCCCAGCGCATGGATTTGCGAAACGGAATGGACAGCAGAAAGTTTTTGAGGATGTCCGGCAGCAGGTCGGCGGTCGGCTGTCCGGCAATGGTTTTTCGGGCGCACAGATACTCGCCCTTGTCGTTCGTGACGGTTTCGAGTTCGGAGACCTCCAGGCCCTGTCCCCGGGCAAATCCCAGCGCGGCTTTGGTCGGCCGACCTTCTTCGTCAAAGGCCGCTTTTTTGGCCGGACCCATTTTTTCGACGATCTGGTCGTCCTGCTTTGGCGCGACATCCGCAATATGCAGCACCAGCCGGCGGGGAGTGGCCAGGCAATGGATGGTCTCAAAGGCGATTCGTTTTTCGGTAAGCGCCTTGCGGATCATTTCTTCCATATCCACGACCGCTTTGGATAAAAAGCCCGCGGGAATTTCTTCGGTGCCGATTTCAAAAAGAAGTTCGTTGTTCATCGTGTCTCCAGCTTTCCTAGTGATTCTGTAAAAGAGGGTATCCCAGTTCTTCCCGCTGCTTCATATAGAGTTCCGCGCTCACCCTGGCCAGGTTTCGCACCCGGCCGATGTAGCTGGTGCGCTCCGCGACGCTGATCGCGCCCCGGGCGTTAAGCAGGTTGAACGTGTGCGAACATTTCAGACAGTAGTCATAGGCGGGCAGCGGCAGATTTTTTTCTGCGATGCGCAGCGCCTCCTCCTCGTACATGTCGAACAGCCTGCGCAGCATCGGAATGTCGGCCACTTCAAAATTATAGGTGGAAAATTCGACTTCGCCCTTGTGGTGCACGTCGCCGTACTTGATTTTATCCGTCCATTGCAGATCATAAACGTTGTTGATGCCCTGGATGTACATGGCGATGCGTTCCGTTCCGTAGGTCAGCTCGGCGCAGACCGGTTTGCAGTCGAAGCCCCCCACCTGCTGAAAATACGTGAACTGCGAGATTTCCATGCCGTCGAGCCACACTTCCCATCCCAGGCCCCAGGCGCCCAGCGTCGGGGATTCCCAGTCGTCTTCCACGAAACGGATGTCGTGCTCCAGCGGATCGATGCCGAAGCTTTTGAGAGAATCGAGGTAGAGTTCCTGAATATTGACCGGCGACGGCTTCATAATCACCTGGTACTGGTAATAATGCTGCAGCCGGTTGGGGTTTTCGCCGTAGCGGCCGTCGGTCGGCCGCCTGGACGGCTGCACATAGCCCACGTTCCAGGGTTCCGGGCCCAGCGCCCTCAGGCAGGTGGCGGGATGAAACGTTCCCGCGCCGACCTCCATATCATAAGGCTGCTGAATGACGCAGCCCTGAGAATGCCAGTATTGTTCCAGCGCAAAGATTAATTCCTGAAAAGTCACAATGTCCTCCTTGAAATTGCCGGCAGGAACTCAGGACCGGTCATGCAGATCCAATTCTGCCAGCGGCTACCTAGCATGAAAGGTCAAGGGGGTCAAGATAGGGGAAGGGGGAAGGGGAAGATTGGTGGATGTGAAAAAGTGATGAGTGACGAGCAATGAGCGATGAGT
>JAQVQT010000211.1 GCA_028701435.1 Smithellaceae bacterium
TCAACACGGCGATCAGCGCGGTTATGGAACTGATCAATGTCCTCTATGGCGTCAAACATCCGGCTAAGGACGACAAAACCGCCCTGTCCGTCGTCCGCGAAGCGCTGGAGACGGCCATCCTGCTTCTCACGCCGATCGTTCCGCACGTCACGGAAGAACTCTGGCAACTGCTGGGCAAGGACAAACCCGCGGCCGATATGCCTTGGCCCGACTTTGATCCCGCCGTCGCCAGCGAGGAAGAAATGACCATTGTCATCCAGATCAACGGAAAACTGCGCAGCCGCATGACGGTGCCGGTCGATTGCGACGCGGAAATCATCAAGACCGACGCACAGGCGGATGAAAAAATCGCGGCGCTCATCGGGGGAAATAAAATTCTGAAAGTGATTTACGTTCCCAAAAAGCTGGTCAACATCGTCGTCGCTCCATAAAGGATACGCATGAAAAGACAAAGAGGATTATCCGCCGTCAAACTATCGCTTCTGGGCCTGTCCTGCGTCTGGCTGCTCAGTTGCGGGTACGGCTTTGCGCCGCAGGGCGAACATATCGACAAAAGGATCGTCAATATTTACGTCGCGCCTTTCGTCAACAAAACGGCGGAAGCGGAAGCGGAAAATATCCTGCGCACGGCCTTCATTGACCAGATCCTCCAGAGCAACCGTTTTAAAAGTGCGCCCACTCTGGAGCAGGCGGACGCAATCATCAACGCCAACATTATCAGCATCACCACGGGAGTGCTTTCCTACCGCAACAACATTCTGGCCGCGGAAGAAAGAATGACGATCACCCTGGAGGCCAGCCTTCGCGAAAAGGACAGCGGCAAAACCATCTGGTCTTCACAAAATGTTGTCGGAACGTCGGACTACAAGCTGCAGGACAACGTCAACCCGAAACCGGCCAGACAGCAGGCCCTGACCAAGTTGGCAAAGGACACGGCGGAAAACACCTTTAATCTGATGATGTCCGACTTCTGACGGCGCCCGGGAAATCATGAAAACTTCAGTGTATCAATGGGGTCGGCTTTTGCTCTGGAGCGCCGCGGATGAAAAACAGGCGGAAGAGCGCTGGCCTTCCGGCGACGGGCCCTTCCGGCCGCTGAAACGGCCTTCCGTGTTTTTCAAAAGCGTGGCATCGGATTATCTGATGGTCATGGACGCGGAAAAAAGCGTGTCCTGCGGCCCTGCGGAGCTTCGAAGACTTCTGGCCCTTGCCCGCGACACTCACGCCGGCATGATTTATTCGGACTACGTCGAAAACATCAACGGCAAGTTTACCGGACGCTCATTGATCGACTATCAGGCCGGCTCCCTGCGCGATGATTTTCATTTCGGTCCCTTTTTCATTTTATCGGAAAGCGCCGCATCCTCCGCGATTGAGCGATACGGAACGCTCCCGGCCGATCCGGACATCGCCTTCTACGATCTGCGCCTGAGAATTTCGCTGGAGCATGTTCTGATCCGCGTGCCCGAATTCTTATACACGGCATCCATAAAAGAAAGAATGCCGTCCCAAAAAAGCGGCAGGAAATCCGAAGCGCATTTTTCCTATGTCGCCCGGGAGAATTTGATACGGCAAAAACAACTGGAAAAAATCGCCACCCGCCATTTGCGGCGGCTGGGCGCCTTTCTGCCTGCAAGGCCTGCCGCAGTGGACCGGAAGCCGAAGGAGCTTCTCTGGAAGGCCAGCATTGTCATTCCCGTATTCAATCGCCGGAAAACCATTGCCGACGCGCTTCAAAGCGCGCTGGCGCAAAAGACGGACTTTCCCTTCAATATTCTGGTGGTGGACAACCACTCCACGGACGGCACAACAAAGCTTCTGAAAACGTTTGCCGCGCAATATCCCCATGTTCATCATCTTGTTCCGTCCCGCCGCGATCTGGGCATCGGTGGATGCTGGAACGAGGCGATTTACTCGCCCCTATGCGGCCGCTATGCCGTTCAACTGGATTCCGACGATCTTTATGCGTCGCCGCAAACGCTGCAAATCATGGTCAACGCGCTCAGCCACGGTCCCTGCGCAATGGCCGTGGGCGCCTATGCGCTGGTAAACGAACATTTGAAAAAGATTCCGCCGGGGCTCATCGATCACCGGGAATGGACCGCGCGAAACGGCCACAACAATCTTCTGCGCGTGGCCGGCATCGGCGCGCCGCGGGCGTTCGACACGGCCATTCTCCGCCGGATCGGCTTTCCCAATGTGAGCTACGGAGAAGACTACGCCGTGGCGCTGAGGCTCTCGCGCGAGTACCGCGTCGGCCGGGTGTATGAAAACGTCTATCTCTGCCGCCGCTGGAAGGACAACACCGACGCGGGCCTGTCCATGGAACAGCAAAACCGCAACGATTTTTACAAAGACCGGCTGCGAACGCTGGAAATCAAAGCCCGGCAACGTTTTTGTAGGGAACGGTCGCGACCGTTCCCTACGGAATCGGGGCAAATCTTTGCTGAATTTCCCAAAGGCGGAAGCCAGACCCTGCCAGCCCTTTACCTTTCTCTTGTCGCATCGCAGAAGAAAAACTGGCCCGCCTATGCCGCGGCCTGCCGCGGCCTCGCTTCGGTGAAAACCCGTACACTTTCCTTGGGCGACTACAGCGTCACCCTGCAGTACAACCCCGCCCGTGCCGCCAGCAGCGGTGCGGCCGTGGACGCGGAATCGATCAGGAAGCGGCCCTGTTTTCTCTGTGCCGAAAACCGTCCCAAGGAGCAGTCCGGCATCCTCTACCGCAACAGCTTCATCATTCTTTGCAATCCTGCGCCGATCTTTTTGAATCATTTCACCATCGCCGGCCTCGGGCACCGGCCGCAGGAAATACTGCCCTGGCTGGATTCATTTTTACAGATTGCGGCGGACGCTGCGCCGGACTATGCGATATTTTACAATGGCCCCGCCTGCGGGGCTTCGGCGCCGGACCATCTACACTTTCAGATGATTCCGGCCCGCGCTCTTCCCTTTTTGAATGAACTGGAAGAAGGGTCTTTTCCCGCTGCGTCATCTTCCGTCCTGCATCTTCCAGCAAAAAGCTTCGATCGCAGTGTCCTGCTTTTCAAGTCGAATCAAGCTGAGCTTCTGAAAGAGCATATGACACGGTTCCTGGCTGCCGCCCGCGAATTGCTCACGGCAAAAGATGAACCGCTGCTGAACATTTTTTGCACTCACGGGAAACACGGTTGGACGATCACCGTGTTTCTGAGGCGGAAACACAGGCCCGACGTCTATTTTGGAAAAGGGGGAAAAGGCATCTTCGTCTCGCCCGGCGCCATCGACATGGCCGGCGTCGTCATCACACCGCGCCTGACCGATTTCGAGCGACTCACAGCCAAGGACATCCGGAGCATTTACCGGGAAGTCTCGCTGGAGGAAGATACCCTGAATCCAATCATCGAAGCATTATTGTAGGGCATGGTCCTGCCGCCCGCATGGGTGGCCGTGGCCGTTTGCGCAAAACAAGGATTTTTTATGAACGACCAAAACCAAGTCATCATCGACAGCGCCATAAGCTTTGCGGAAGCTATTGAAGGCACTACGGCGCCCATGGAAGTGATCGATTCGTTGTCTTTAATCGACGTCCTGTATTATTCCTTTGACGAACGGCGACACCAGGGCCAGATTTTAGTGGATGCGGC
>JAQVQT010000212.1 GCA_028701435.1 Smithellaceae bacterium
AGCCGGCAAACCGCTCAACCAGCATGCCGGAAAACTCGGTTTCGCCGCACATGAGAACGTTTTCCCAGGGAATGAAGACGTTGTCGAAGACCATCAGGGCTTCATGTCCGCCGAACTGGGAATTGCCGACGTCAATGGTGCCGCCTTCCAGTTTGCGGGTATCGCAGGACTGTCGGCCGTAAATATAGAAAATGCCCTTTTCATCCGCCGGACAGACAAAGGAAACGGCGTAATCCGCGTCGTCCTTGCCCATGGCGACGGTCGGCATCACCAAAACCCAGTGGGAGTTGACCGCGCCGGTCTGATGGGCTTTCGCGCCGCGAACGACGATGCCTTTGTCGTTTTTCTCGACGACGTGGACATACAGGTCGGGGTCGGCCTGCTGGTGGGGGGCAAGCCCCCGGTCTCCTTTGACGTCGGTCATGGCGCCGTCCACGGTCAGGTCTTCCTCCTGAACCATTTTCATGAAGTTGATGAAGCGTTCATGGTACTTTGTGCCGAGTTTCTGGTCCATCTCATAGGTGGTGCTGTCCACGGCGTTCATGGCGTCCATGCCCACGCACCGCTGAAAGCAGGAGGCGGTCTGCTGCCCTAAAAGCCGCTGCATCTTGACTTTTTTGATCAAATCGTCGGTGCTCTGGTGCAAGTGGGTGAATCGGTTGATTTTGTTTCCGGTCAGATGGGATTTGGCCGTCATCAGATCCTCATATTCGGGCTTCTGGGCCAGCGCATACGTCATTTTGACGGAGTTCATGGAAGGACGGATAATGGGGTTATCGACCCAATTGGTTACAAGCTCTCCCATGAGATAGATCTTGAAATTCATCTTGCGCAAACTTTCTTCATACTGCTCGGGCGTCTTAAGAGCCATTTTTTTCCTCCTGACATTGCGGCTTTGGATGAGCCGCCTGGGGTTTGATGTATTGGTTTATAATTTGGTTACTGATTGGTTGATGTCAACCAACGTATCGTGATTCGCGGCCGAATGCAGGGAACGCTCGCGAGCGTTCCCAACGATCACTTTCCTACAACATTTCCACAATAAACGCGTGACCGGTGCCGCCGCTGCCGCAAAGCGCCGCGCAGCCGAATTTCTTGCCGCGACGTCCAAGTTCGCCCATCATGGTGACGATCAGGCGGGCGCCGGTGGCGCCGACCGGGTGGCCCATGCTGATGCCGGAACCCACGGCATTGATCTTGTCGACGGAGATTTTCAACTCCCGGTTGCAGCCGATAACCTGGGCGGCAAAGGCTTCGTTCAATTCAAAATAATCGATGTCTTCCAGTTTCATCTTTGCGAATTTCAGTGCATTGTGAACGGCCGGAACCACGCCCATGCCCATGACGCGGGGCTCGACGGAGCCGGGGGCGGAAGCGACCACGCGGGCGATGGGCTTAAGGCCGAGTTCTTTGGCTTTCCCGGCCGCCATCAGAATCATGCTGGCGCCTGCGTCATTCAAGCCGGACGCGTTGCCCGCGGTGACCATGCCGTCTTTCTTGAAAACGGGTTTGAGTTTGGAAAGCGATTCCATGCTGGTGTCGGCCCGGGGGTGTTCATCCCGTTCGAACATCACAGGGCCTTTTCTGGTTTTGACCTCCACGGGAATGATTTCATCCTTGAACCAGCCCTTTTCGGTGGCGGCACACGCCCGTTGATGACTCATCAATGCCCATTCATCCTGCTCCCGGCGGGATATTTTGTATTGGTCGGCAATATTTTCCGCGGTAACGCCCATGTGGTAGCCCAGAAGCGAATCCACTAGGCCGCCGATCATCAGGCTGTCCTGAATCTTTTCGCCGTCGTTCAGCCGGTACCCCTTACGGGCGCCGAACAGCAGATAAGGGGCGTTGCTCATGCTTTCAACGCCGACCACGGCGCCGATATCGATTTTGCCGAGCATGATTTCCTGGGAAAGCAGCTCCGCGGCGCGCATGGAAGAGGGACACTGCTGGTGAACGGTAAATGCAAAGGATTCTATCGGCAGCTCAGCGCCCAGCGCAATGTGGCGGGCGCTGTTTCCCGGCGCCCCGGCCTGGTTGACATGGCCGGCAATCACTTCCTCTATCAAACTCTTGTCGATTCCTGCTTTGGCGATGGCGCCTTTTAATGCCAGGATACCCAGTTGAACAGCGTTCAGACCTGAAAGGGACCCCATGTAATCGCCAATAGCCGTTCGGACGCCGCTGACAATAACCACTTCTTTCATAATACTACCTCTCTGATTTTTTTATTTTGAGTTTTCAACAATGAAAATATTGACGGGCAATCGGCCGCTTCTTTCCATCGCGCCCGGTTGCCTGAAAATTTCTCAAAAACTCTTTTTTGCTTTATCGCGCCTTTATCAAGAATTATTCTTCGAGGCAAGAAATTATTGGGCGATACCGTGCAAGAGGGATTTTCCGCTGTTGAAAAACCCAGGGACCCCTTGTCCTCTTTGGTTTTTCCATTTTTTCATGGCGGGACTTTCCGATTTTTCCGCGCCGCTTTTGTGAAAATGTCGCAAAGAAAATATTTTCGTTGACAAACCCGCCAACTTATTTTAATGAGTAAAAAACTTTTTTCGCTATATGTGCCGATGTTTCGGGGTGCCATAACAAAGCAGCTGAAAAGCGCGTGACTGTTGGAAGCCGAATCCTGGAACGCATGTCCAAGCGGTTTTCCTGAAAAGGGAACAGAGACAACTTCTGGAAGCTTTGGAGGCCTTGTGGTTGCAATCGTTTTTGCGTTAAAACGGATTGCCCGGACTCAGATCAACCCGCCAAATTCCCAAAAGGATGAAACACCGACTCACAGCCATTTACTAACCGTCAGTCATTTTCCATTTTTCAAAAATCTACCCTTCGCAATTTTTCCGGCAGCCGCCGGCCGGGCTGTGCCATGGCCCGGCGGCTGTTGCGTTTTTGCGCGGCGCGCCGGAGGTCTTCCGATCCGGGGCTGAACCAGGCGAAAGAAGTGGTTCCCGGGAAACGGGGGCCTTCTCATCAGCGTGGCAGTAAAAATATTTCGATTGATCAAAGAGGGTAAAAAGGCATGGTGACGTATATTCAGAATGTTCTGGTTTTTACGTTTGTAATGGGCTCCATTTATCTTCTGCTGGCTCTTGGCTTCTCCCTGATCTGCGGGGTGCTCAGGATTTTTCATCTCGGATACGCCTACATCTTTCCGCTCACGGTTTACGGCACCTGGATGTTCATGTCGGCGCTGGGCTGGTCCCTGATCCCCTCCATTCTCGGAATGATCGTCGTTCAGTTCATCGTTTCCATCGTGATTTACAAGGGGATGATCAAGCGATACATGACGACAGAGGATGTTTTGCTCACCGCGCTGCTTTTGGTCGCGCTGATCGTGGAGCAGGCCGCGAATTACTTTTATCCGATTCAGGCGGGGGTGTATCTGGAAACCACCCTGGCGAGCGGCACGTATCAGTTTGGCGACGCCGTGGTGCCCAAGCAGCTGATCCTCGGCTCCCTGATCGCGCTGGCGATGACCGGCGCTTTCGTGTTCTTTTTTGTCAAAACAAAAACCGGTATGGCCATCCGGGCTTTGTCTCAGGATATTTATTCATCGAAAATTGTCGGCATTAATGTTGAAACGCTTTATATTTTTACGATGATGATCGTCC
>JAQVQT010000213.1 GCA_028701435.1 Smithellaceae bacterium
CCCCACCAATCGTACCAGCGGCATCCGAAGGCGTCTTCAACTTTCTTTTTCAATTCCGGAATTCCGCAGCCGGCTTCTCCCGTCAGAAGAAGACATTTGAACCCCAGCATTCGCGGATCGATATTCAATTTATTCTTCAGTAGATCAGCGAAAAACTCAACGATGGCCGAACCGGTATACCAGTAGGTCGGCCGGGTCCATTTGACCATTTCCATCGCAGGCTGAGGCCCCAGACGAATATCGATGGGCAGCGGGAGAATGCCAGCCTTTTCAATTCCCGGAAGAATGGCCGAGGTGGCGTAAACGCCCAGCGGATACAGGAAAAATGCCCGATCTCCCCGTCCCAGACCCAAGAGCTTGTGCATGAAAAATGTGGCATCCGCGATAAACTCCCTGTCTTCCCGGGTCTGGCTGTACGGGTAGGTTGGGTGTCCCGTCGTTCCGGACGTGCCGCCGGTGGAGATAATATCGGCGGGATCGCAGCAGACATGAAGACCGAAGGGATGTCCGTACTTTTCGAGTGAAGCCTCCATGCTCTGCCGTTCGCGGTCCTTGTCCATAAAAATGGGCAGCTTGCGAAGATCTTCAATCGTCCGGATGTCGGATGGGGTTGCCCCACATTCCTTGAATCGCAACTGGTAATATTCGGGAGAGTGGTCGTACATGTACTTCACGGATTGACGCAAAAGCTTTTCCTTCCGTTCTTTTCGCTGTTCATAATTCAAACTGTTGCATTCCTCTGGGTAAAACCTGATTTTTCCGGCCATGTTGAAACTCCTTTCTTTATAATGGTTTGTTTGCCAATCCCCGGTTTTTTTCTTACCCCTCTGCAAAGGAAATGCCATGGACTCGTTCAGTTGGACTAGAACGCCAAAAGCCATTGAAAACACTATGGTATTGGCTTATGCCTTTTTGAAAAACAGTGGACAGAATGTCAAGATTGCCGTAAACATATGAACATTGGGTTTACAGTGAATCAACAGTTTTATCGTAAGCGGACGTTTCAGTGAATGCCCGCGCGTTTAATTTTTTTGTAGAGAGTGGTGCGGGAGATTCCTAATTCCTTGGCGGCTTTGTTGATGTTCCAGCGGTTGACGGCCAGAAGATCCATGATGCGTTTGAGTTGCTCTTCCTCTGATTTCCGGCGAAAGGCGTTTCGTTCAGTTTTGAGTTTCTGCAGATGGTCGGTTTGCTCCGGTACGCCTGTGTCCGGTAACGGGGCTTGTTCGGCCTGAAACGACATGCGAATTTCCTGGGGCAACAGGTCCGGTTCGACGGTTGTGCCGGACGTCATGTTGACGAGGCGTTCCACCACGTTTTGCAATTCCCGGACATTCCCGGGCCAATCATAATGCATGAGGCATTCCCTCGCCCGGCTGCTGACCCGTATCCCGGTTTTCCCGGCGCGGTTTTCCGAGGTTTTCATGAAGTGATTGAACAACAGCATGATGTCGGTGCGTCTTTCGCGCAACGGTGGAATTTTGACGTTGATGACATTCAGGCGGTAGTACAGATCATTGCGAAAACTGCCTTTTTTCATTTCCTGATACAGGTCTTTGTTGGTTGCGCAGATGATGCGGACATCCGTTGGAATGGCTTGGCACCCGCCGATCCTGGTTATTTTTTTCTCCTGGAGGACCCGCAGAAGCGAGCACTGTTGTTCAAGAGGCATATCGCCGATTTCATCGAGGAACAATGTGCCGCCGGAAGCCAGTTCAAATTTTCCCGGATTCCCGTTTTTCTTTGCGCCCGTAAAAGCGCCTTCGGCGTAGCCGAACAATTCGCTGGCAATGAGCTCGCGAGGTGTCGCGCCGCAGTTGATGGCGATGAAAGGTCCGCCGCTTCTGGAGCTGTAATTATGAATGGCCTGCGCGAACAGTTCCTTGCCGGTTCCGCTTTCCCCTTCAATGACCACATTGCTGTCGGTCAACGCCGTATGTTTTGCATTGTCGATCAGCGTGGCCAGAATCGGATCGCTGGAAACGATGTTTTCAAAGCAAAAACTCGCACGGTAGCCGCTGAAGCGTTGAATGAGCCGGTGAACGTCCTTCATCGGCCGAAGGATGATGACCGCGTTGTGCACATCACCCCCTTCGTTCAGAATCGGGGTTCCGGAGACCAACAAGCTCAGAGAACCTTCGGATGCCTGAAGAATCATTTCCTCGTCTTTGAAGGACTTCTTTTCCGTGAACATTCGACGAAGCGAACCGCCCGGTTCGTTTAAAATCATGTTTTTCAGAATGCTTTTGATTTCCGACGCCGCTTGCTCGGACAAGCGTTTGAAAAATGGATTTAACCATTCAACATCCCCGGAGTCATTGACCGTCGCGACGCCGTCCGATATGTTATTGAGAATATTATTCAGATTCTGGTTGAGAATCCTCAGTTCCTTATTGGTCCGGTTCAATTCCCCGGTTCTTTGTTCGACTCGAGCCTCCAGCTCGCTGCGCGAAGCCTGCAGCTCTTCATTCAGCCGCTTGTTTTCCGTGATATCGATAAAGCCGAGGATGTTGACGTTTCTTCCGCTCCAGGTCGTGATGAGATAAAAGACGTTTATCCACATGACCTCGCCGTTTTTTTTCAGAATTCTAAACTCGCGCGTGCTGGGAACCTTTTCCCCGCGCAATCGAGCCGTGCCGCGCGTCTGGATCCAGTCTCTGTCTTCCGGATGGACCAGTTCCCAGAATTTCCGATGAAGGATTTCCTCAAGAGAGTAGCCGGTAACATTTTTTGCCGCAGGGTTTAAGTAAATGAACCCGTTGATATCATAAACACAAACCATGACTTGCAGATCTTCCACCATCTGCTTGAAGTCACTGTCCCGAAGCCAATTCGTAGGGGCGTTGTCTGATTTGTAAGCTGGAATACTCATTGTTTTACCTTAAGCAGGGCCATCTCAAAGTGGTTTCCGCAAGTCGTATGGCACATCTTTTGTGATCCGTCAATCCGGCTTGCGGGAAGGGCCGGCAAGCGAAAGTTTTGACATGATCGGGTATGGAGATTTCCGTGTATATACGAGCTGGTAACTCAATATTATGTCATGTTGTTGTCGCGGATTTTTTTGCTGGAGGAACTGCGGGCATGGCACAACAACCGCTTAAGCCGCCTGATTAAAACGCCGAAACTGCATGTGAGAGACACCGGTCTGGCCCGCACACTGCTTGGTCTGAATACGGAAATGCTATGAAAAGACCGCGCGATACGACTTTTGGAACCGCTTAATCAAGAAGAATCCCCGCATATTTTGCGGCCAAAACAGCCTTTATTCACCGCAGTGGTTTCCGCCATTTTCACCGTTTTGGTGACTTTCAGCCTTGGCTGAAAAAGTCATTTTGACTGAAATGTCGATTTCCAGCCGATGCGGAAGCCGCGCGTGATTAAGCTAAATGATAAGTAATAACAAGACAGTAGAGTCAATAAATTTCTTGGGAATATGATGGGGAAGCCTCTTTTAGGGTGTCTTGCTCCCGCCCGTGACGATGACCTTGCCGCAGTTCGGACCCTGGTAGCATTTCATGTCGCCTTCCCGCCAGCCCGTCACGATGACATGATCGCCAACTTTGGCGCTGCCCAGATCCTTCAACTGATAGCACCCGGAC
>JAQVQT010000214.1 GCA_028701435.1 Smithellaceae bacterium
GGACGATCATCATCGTAAAAATATAAAGCGTTTCAACATTAATGCCGACAATTTTCGATGAATAAATATCCTGAGACAAAGCCCGGATGGCCATACCGGTTTTTGTTTTGACAAAAAAGAACACGAAGGCGCCGGTCATCGCCAGCGCGATCAGAGAGCCGAGGATCAGCTGCTTGGGAACGACGGCGTCGCCAAACTGGTAGGTGCCACTCGCCAGGGTGGTATCCAGATACACCCCCGCCTGAATCGGATAAAAGTAATTCGCGGCCTGCTCCACAATCAGCGCGACCAAAAGCAGCGAGGTCAGCAGAACATCCTCTGTCGTCATGTATCGCTTGATCATCCCCTTGTAGATTACGATGGAAACGATGAACTGAATGACGATCATTCCGAGAATGGAGGGGATCAGGGACCAGCCCAGGGCCGACATGAACATCCAGGTGCCGTAAACCGTGAGCGGAAAAATGTAGGCGTATCCGAGATGAAAGATCCGCAGCACTCCGCAGATCAGGGAGAAGCCAAGGGCCAGCAGAAGATAAATGGAGCCCATTACAAACGTAAAAACCAGAACATTCTGAATATACGTCACCATGCCTTTTTACCCTCTTTGATCAATCGAAATATTTTTACTGCCACGCTGATGAGAAGGCTCCCGTTTCCCGGGAACCACTTCTTTCGCCTGGTTCAGCCCCGGATCGGAAGACCTCCGGCGCGCCGCGCAAAAACGCAACAGCCGCCGGGCCATGGCACAGCCCGGCCGGCGGCTGCCGGAAAAATAGCGGATGGTAGATTTTTGAAAAATGGAAAATGACTGACGGTTAGTAAATGGCTGTGAGTCGGTGTTTCATCCTTTTGGGAATTTGGCAGGTTGATCTGAGTCCGGGCAATCCGTTTTAACGCAAAAACGATTGCAACCACAAGGCCTCCAAAGCTTCCAGAAGTTGTCTCTGTTCCCTTTTCAGGAAAACCGCTTGGACATGCGTTCCAGGATTCGGCTTCCAACAGTCATGCGCTTTTCAGCTGCTTTGTTATGGCACCCCGAAACATCGGCACATATAGCGAAAAAAGTTTTTTACTGCTTAAAATAAGTTAGCGGGTTTGTCAACGAAAATATTTTCTTTGCGATATTTTCACAAAAGCGGCGCGGGGAAATCGGAAAGTCCCGCCATGAAAAATGGAAAAGCCAAAGGGGACAAGGATTCCCTGGATGTTTTCATCAACAGCGTAAATTCCATTTTGCGGAAAGTCCGCCCAATAATTTCTTGCCTCAAAGAATAATTCTTGATAAAGGCGCGATAAAGCAAAAAAGAGTGTTTGAGAAATTTTCAGGCAACCGGGCGCCATGGAAAGAAGCGGCCGATTGCCCGTTAATATTTTCATTGTCAAAAACTCAAAATAAAAAGATCAGAGAGGTAGCATTATGAAAGAAGTGGTTATTGTCAGCGGCGTCCGAACGGCTATTGGAGATTACATGGGGTCACTTTCAGGTCTGAACGCTGTTCAACTGGGTATCCTGGCATTAAAAGGCGCCATCGCCAAAGCAGGAATCGATAAAAGTTTAATTCAGGAAGTGATTGCCGGCCATGTAAACCAGGCCGGGGCGCCGGGAAATAGCGCCCGCCATATTGCGCTCGGCGCCCAGCTGCCGATAGAATCCTTTGCTTTTACCGTTCACCAGCAGTGTCCCTCTTCCATGCGCGCCGCGGAGCTGCTTTCCCAGGAAATCATGCTGGGCAAAGTCGATGTCGGCGCCGTGGTTGGCATTGAAAGCATGAGCAGCGCCCCCTATCTGCTGTTCGGCGCCCGCAAAGGCTACCGGCTGAACGACGGTGAAAAGATTCAGGACAGCTTAATGATCGGCGGCCTGGTTGATGTGACCTTGGGCTATCATATGGGCGTTACGGCGGAAAATATTGCCGACACTTACAAGATTTCCCGCCAGGAACAGGATGAATGGGCATTGATGAGCCATCAGAGAGCCTGCGCCGCCAGTGATAAGGGCTGGTTCAAAGATGAAATCATTCCCGTGGAAGTCAAAACCAGAAAAGGGATGATGATGTTCGACCGGGATGAACACCCCCGGGCCGACACCAGCATGGAATCTCTTTCCAAACTCAAACCCGTTTTCAAGAAAGACGGCACTGTCACGGCGGGTAATGCCTCCGGTTTAAACGATGCCGGCTCCAGCATGATCATGATGGCTGCCGAAAAGGCCAAAGAATTGGGCATTAAACCCATTGCCAGAGCCGTTTCCTCCGCACCCGGCTCCGTCGAAGCCCGCATCATGGGCATGGGCGTGGTTCCGGCCATTCACAACGCACTGAAATTTGCCAAAATGAAACTGGAAGATATTGACTATTTTGAATTGAATGAAGCCTTTGCCGCCCAGGTGATCGGCTGCAACCGTGAGTTGAAAATCTCCGTGGACAAGATCAACGCCGTCGGCTCCGGCATCAGCATGGGCCATCCGGTTGGCGCCACCGGCGCAAGATTGATCATCACCATGATGAATGAACTCAAACGCCGCGGCAAAAAATTTGGCTGTGCGGCCCTGTGCGGCAGCGGCGGAACCGGCCACGCGTTTATCATCGAAATGCTTTAGGAAAGTGATCGCAGGGAACGCTCGCGAGCGTTCCCTACATTCGGTGGCGAATCCCGATCCGTCGGTTGACATCAACAGATAAGTAACCAAATTATAAACCAACACATCAAACCCAAGGCGGCTGATTTAAAAGCCGCCATGTCAGGAGGAAAAAATGGCTCTTAAGACGCCCGAGCAGTATGAAGAAAGTTTGCGCAAGATGAATTTCAAGATCTACCTCATGGGAGAGCTTGTAACCAATTGGGTCGATAACCCCATTATCCGTCCTTCCATGAACTCCGTCAAAATGACCTATGCGCTGGCCCAGAAGCCGGAATATGAGGATCTGATGACGGCCAAATCTCACCTGACCGGAAACAAAATCAACCGTTTCACCCACTTGCATCAGAGCACCGACGATCTGATCAAAAAAGTCAAGATGCAGCGCCTGCTGGGGCAGCAAACCGCCTCCTGCTTTCAGCGGTGCGTGGGCATGGACGCCATGAACGCCGTGGACAGCACCACCTATGAGATGGACCAGAAACTGGGCACCCAGTATCATGAACGGTTTATCAACTTCATGAAAATGGTTCAGGAAGAAGACCTGACGGTGGACGGCGCCATGACCGACGTCAAAGGCGACCGGGGACTTCCTCCCCATCAACAGGCCGACCCGGACCTGTACGTTCATGTCGTCGAGAAAAACGACAAAGGCATCGTCGTTCGCGGTGCGAAAGCCCATCAGACCGGCGCGGTCAACTCCCACTGGGTTTTAGTCATGCCGACCGTCGCCATGGGCAAGGACGACGCGGATTACGCCGTCTCCTTCGTCTGCCCGGCGGATGAAAAAGGCATCTTCTACATTTACGGCCGCCAGTCCTGCGACACCCGCAAACTCGAAGGCGGCACCATTGACGTGGGCAATTCCCAGTTCGGCGGACATGAAGCCCTGATGGTCTTCGACAACGTCTTCATTCCCTGGGAAAACG
>JAQVQT010000215.1:0-2200 GCA_028701435.1 Smithellaceae bacterium
TTTCTGCAGCCTGCTGGCGAAATAGAAGGAGACGCATCATGAGAGGATGGCCCGAAGCTTTACTGACCTATGGACTGACGATCGTCATTGCTTTCGGCATTGCCGGAATGATTCACCTGATGGTCGTGCTGCTGGAAAAATTTCCCCCCAAAAAGGATAACTAACGGCGCGCAAACGCCGTCTTCCCATCGGATATTCCTTCCTTGAAATTCGTCCGGTATTCTGATTTATTGGCCTCAAGCGAGGTAGATCTGTCCATGACAACAAAATCCCCATCCACGGAAAAAAAAGATTCCTGGGTTTCATCGGCGCTGAAAGTCAATCTGGAGCGCACGGCGGCGGAGGTCCGGATTCCTTCGGAGTACGCGCCGCTGCTGCGAATGGTCGAGGACCACTACGGCCTGCAAAAAAAAACGCGCGAGCTTCTGACGGAGCTCAATCATCCTTACGTCAACTGGGACTTTGTGCTCCGGGAGCTCAAGTCCATCTCCATCGGAAATTTTCACATCTACAGCCGCCATGCGGACGGGCTTGCCGGTTTATGGATTCTGCTGACCGTTTATTTCGACGTTTTGAAATCCACGGCCGGCGAAGATGTGAAAGACAGCGCGCTGCACTACCTGTTTGACTACGCGGACGCGGTGCTCCTGCACAGCGAAGAGTTTCTGGAGAGGAACCTGTCGCTGTTTCCCCAAATGATCGAATCCCTGGCGGCGCTGGCGGAGGGCGATTCGGCTCTGTTTAAAAAATGCTCTTCCTATCTGAAAAGGATCATCCGGACGGCGGCGGACAGGAACGTGGATCTGGCCACGCCGGCCTTCGATGTGCTGCTTCACAAAATGTTTCGCGCGACCTACGCCTTCTGGCTGAGTCAACCCGATCCCGCGCTGTGGCTGGTGGCCGAGCGCAAGGCCGAGGCGCCGCCGAACGAAACCCCTTATCTGGAGTTGATTCGGCCGCTCAGTCATCACCGGTTCCGCAAGCTGATGCTGGAGCTCGAAGCGCTGCGTCCCCGGGACGGGGAAAAAGCCGGGGCTCGTCTTCGGGACTTTTTGGCCCTTCCGGATTATTTCCAGATCCTCGACACCTACCTTCGGGTGGCCTCCGCGCTGGAAAAATCCGAAGCCTATGCAAACCGTCACCTCGTAAAACTGGACTTTCTCTTCGGCATCATGACGGCGCCGGGTCTGCAGGACCTCCATGTCAGCGCCATGCGGGAAATCAATGCGTCGCTGAAGCTGGTTTTTCAGGAGGAGAAGAAAGAGAATCTGGATATTTTTGTCAGGAAAATTTTCGGGTTCCTGAAAAAAAACACGTCGCAGAGTGAATTCCGCAGCGCGAGCATCGACTGCATCCTCACGGCGGCCCGGGAAGTTTTCGCGCAAAACGACCACCCCCTGGTGGAAGCGTTCATGGATGAACTGATCGCCTACGGATTTGAATATCCGGAGATTCAGGGATCGACGGCCGAATGGCAGGTGCGGGTCAATCCTGAACACATCCGGACGATCCGCGCCTGGCTGGAAATCATCGCCCTGAAGCCGCGCTGGACGAAAAGACTCGTTTCCGCGCTGATTATTCATCTGAAAATCGGCGGGATTTTTATCCGGGATACAGACCTGATTCAGCGCGACATTTCCCGTTTGCTCAACGCGGACATTGCTCCGGCCTACAGCCTGATCAAGCAGCTTTTGCGGTTGTTTCCCGTGTACTTCAGCGAAATCGGCGCCGAGGGCGAACTGCGGGACCTGACGACCCGCGTGGATGAGCTGTCCTGCCGCAACGACCGCCTGATTGATTATTTCCGCAAGCAGTCCCACGTGGAGAGCAACAGTCTGCTGGTCGAATTTATCGAGGATATTTTCCGCTTCTGGGTTTCCGGGGAGAAAAGATCCATCCGCAAACATGTTCCCGATGAAATCTATGATCAGGTCGCCAACGAGGGAACGTATTTTGACGGCATGCATCAGGCGTTGATCCGCCTCTTTGACGGCATCGGAAATCAACCTCGGAAATTCCTGGAATGGGAGCCGGAGAAAATTGCCGGAGAAATATCCCGAATACAAAATATTTCCGAGACGGACCGCGAGCGCGCGTCGCTCATGATCCGCATCTACCAGCTGATTTACAAGAAATACTATCCCCGGTACTACGACCTGCTCAATGATCTGGAGTCCGCCAATGTTTTTACCGCGCAGGA
>JAQVQT010000215.1:2300-3550 GCA_028701435.1 Smithellaceae bacterium
AAAATGGACAACCAGATCCTGCTGGGCAACAAAGGCTATTTTCTGAAGAAGCTCGTTTCCTTCGGGTTTCAGGTGCCGCCAGGCTTCATCATCACCACGGAAGTGTTCCGCGGTTTTGACGCGGTTTACGGATACAAATACATTTTTCGGGACCTGGCTCAGCGGGTCAACCGGGAAATTGCCGCGCTGGAGCGGAAAACCGGCCGCCGTTTCGGAGATCCCGACCATCCGCTGCTCCTGTCCGTGCGAAGCGGGGCGACGGTTTCACTGCCCGGCATGATGCGTTCTTTTTTAAACGTCGGCATCAACCCTTCGATTGCCGAAACCCTCAGCGCCAGAAAAGACTTCCAGTGGGCGGCCTGGGATTCCTACCGCCGCTTTCTTCAGACCTGGGGGATGTTCCAGGGCCTGAGCCGGGATTTCTTCGATGCCATCATGGACGGCTTCAAACAGAAGCATGGCGTGCAACGGAAAATTCAATTTCCGCCCGGGCTGATGAAGCAGATTGCTCTGGTGTACAGGCAGGGAATTCTGGACAGCGGTCTTCCGCTGTCTGATAATCCGCTCCGGCAGCTCCGCCATGCGGTTTTGCAGGTTTTTGATTCCTGGTATGCCGAGCAGGCGCGCATTTACCGCCACCAGATGCATTTGTCCGATGCCTGGGGAACCGCCGTCATCGTGCAGGCGATGGTCTTCGGCAATCTCCATGAACGGTCCGGTTCGGGCGTGATCTTTACCCGCGATCCGAAAAGCGCTTCGTCCGACGTGGCCCTTTACGGGGATTTCATCTTCGGCGTTCAGGGGGACGATATCGTTTCCGGGCTGGTCGAAACCTATCCCATCTCCGAGCGCCAGCGGCTTGCCGAACAGCGCAACACGGGCATTTCCCTGGAAGCCGACTTTCCGGCCATCTATGCCGAACTGGTCAAAATCGCGGAAACGTTGATTTATGAAAAGGGTCTGAACCACCAGGAAATAGAATTTACCTTTGAAGGTCCGCAAAAAGAACAGTTGTTTCTGCTGCAGACGCGGGACATGGATCAGACCCAGGCAAAAAGCCTGCGGCACTTTAAAGAGACGGACTCCCTGCGCGAGTCCATGCTGGGGACGGGAATCGGCGTGAGCGGCGGCGCCCTTTGCGGCCGTGCTGTTTATTCCGAAAAAGACATTCAGCAGTTTCGCGCAACGGAGCCGAAAACACCGCTTATTCTGATCCGTCCCGATACGGTTCCCGACGATGTCGGCGTCCT
>JAQVQT010000216.1 GCA_028701435.1 Smithellaceae bacterium
CGTCCTGGGTAGTCAGGAAACCGGCAAGCCTGTCGTTTCGCGAAAGCATGATTTTCGGGACGGCGGGATTCACGGCGGCGCTTTCGATTCTGCGGCTGGTGGAATTCGGCATGGACCCGGCCGATGAGATTCTGGTCACGGGCGCAAGCGGCGGCGTGGGCAGCATTGCGGTTTCCATCCTTTCTCACGCCGGCTACAGCGTGACGGCGCTCAACAGCCTTCAGGATGAAAGCGAATTTCTGAAAAAAATCGGCGCCAAGCAAATCATCGAGCCCGCCGACCTGGTCGATACGACCGGACGGCCGATGCTCAAAGAGCGCTGGACCAAATGCGTCGATACGCTGGGCGGCGACGTCCTTTCGTCGGCTGTCCGGTCGATCAGGGGATACGGCGCCGTCACCTGCTGCGGCAACGTCATTTCGCCGGAGCTCAAGCT
The DNA here is from genome assembly GCA_028701435.1 of Smithellaceae bacterium. Classification (GTDB taxonomy): domain Bacteria; phylum Desulfobacterota; class Syntrophia; order Syntrophales; family Smithellaceae; genus UBA8904. Next base: position 437 of record JAQVQT010000216.1, read on the forward strand.
GACCGTCTTTCCGTTCATTCTGCGCGGCGTGACGCTCTACGGCATCGACTCGCAGAACTGTCCCATGCCCCGGCGTCAGAAGGCCTGGGATATGATCGCCGGCCCGTGGAAGTTCCCCTGGTTGGCGACACTGTCCTCGGAAGTTCCCTTAGGCGGCGTAACCGGCGTGATGGATGAAATCAAAGCCGGAAGCCATCGGGGCAGAACCGTGGTTAATCTGTGGGAGTGATTTGAAAAATTTCCTTCTATTCATCAATTTTGGCCAGTTTTTTGGCCATTTTGATTTTCTGGGGAAGGTTCCCCAACCGCTGGTACATCACCCGCTGACTTTGCGGCGGACCGGCGCCGTGCATGCTCTCCACGAGACAGGTTCCACCCGTCATGTTTTCAATGAGACGCAGGACCTTCATCCGCGTCTCGGCCGGAACGCCGTTCACGCCGGCCAGGAATTTCTGCACATACTTGCCGATCTCCGGACTCCGCAGATCGCGGTCAAAGGGCATGGTCGCCATGATACCCCCGGCCACGTCATGGGCCAGACGGGAAATCTCGTAAATATGGCGCGTGATGTTGTGTTTGGTGCAGTTGGCCAGGAGAGGATCGGGATAATAGGCGCCGCTGGGGGTCCTGGATCCCATGGCCGAACAGGCCACGGAACCTGAATATACCGATTCGGCCAGGTGCATCATCTCCGTAATCTTGTCCTTCACGTGGGAGGCGCCGGACGTCCCCTGGTACTGAGCCGCCAGAGCCGTAGCGCCCACAATCACATCCGACAGCCCGCCCTTGCACCCCCCGTAGTTCTGGCGGTGCATCGTGGCGAACCTCTCCACCAGCAAGCCCGTAAAATCAATCTCTCCGCACATGAACACCCGCTCCCACGGAACAAAAACATCCTCAAAAACAATGAGGGCCTCTCCCCCCACCACACCGTAATCCTTGTTCCCCGCGTCAATCCCCGTCTCGAACTTCCGCTCCTCGTTGGACTGGCGGCCGAAAATCAGAGTGATCCCCGGCGAGTTCAGTGGAATCGCCGCACACACCGCATAGGCTTCGTCCCCTTTGGTCATGTTCTGTGTGGGCATGATGAGAATCTCGTGGCTGTTCACTCCCCCCGTCATATGCGCCTTGGCCCCCCGAATCACGATTCCGTCGGAACGCTTCTGTGTCACATGCGTAAAAAGGTCCGGATCGCTTTGCTCGCTGGGACGCTTGGACCGGTCCCCTTTGGGATCCGTCATGCCTCCCACCACCATGAGGTTCTCCTCCTGAATGTAACGGAGAAAATCGCAAAAGCGGGAAAAGTAACTTGTCCCATGGGCCGCATCGATGTCGTACGTGGTCATGTACGTCGCATTCAGAGCGTCGAATCCCACGCACCGCTGGTAGCAGCTTCCCGTCTCATGGGAAATGAGACGCAGCATCTGGACCTTCTTGATGAGATCGTCCACGGACTGGTGAATGTGCGTGAAACGGCTGATCTTCTTACCCGTCAAATGACTCGTGGCCGTCAGCAGATCCTCCGATTCCGGCCGAAGGGCCAGCTCATAGGTTTTGGCCGCGGCGTTGATGTGGGGAATGAAACCCGGGTGTACCGTGATGTCCTCCACACGCTTCCCGTTGTAATACATGTTCAGGTGCTGTCGCTTCAAGCTGTCAATATAATCCTGCCTGGTCTTGATCATGTTCCCTCCTTGTCGATGATGCTGTCGGCAACAGCCTTGGGGCTTCTTGTGTCGCTGTCCACCACGATGAAAAATCCGTAATCGGCCGGGTTGTAATGCTTGAGGGGGCAGACGCTGTGACAGCCGCAGACGAGAAGCATCCCGTCCGGCCGGGGATAATCGGCGCCTACCCAGGTTACGGCGTCCCCCGCCCGGGCCTTGATTTCCTCCCAGTAGGCCACACGGTCGTATGTGGGGTTGCAGCCCCCGCAGAATTTGACGATAACGATCTTCTCTTCAGTCTTCATTATTCTATGGAATGGGATAGTAGCCCATCGCCGCCTCGAGTCGTCCGAGCTGGCCTCCGCCTTCCCACAACTGGATGATTTTAAAGTCGCGCAGATATTTTTCGACGTGATATTCTTTTGTGTAGGCGTACGCGCCCATCAGTTCCATCGCCCGGTTGCAGACCTGCTCCGCCACGTCGCAGGCATAGACTTTCGCGCCGCTGGCCTTGCCCATCAGGAAGGCATCGCCGGCGTCGCCGAATTCGCCGCCCCGGTCGAACATCGCCGCCACGGTTAAGTAATAGGCGCGGGCACTTTCAATGCCGATGATCATATCCGCGATCATCGCCGCCTGGAGGGAATGCTCCCTTACGGCTTTCCCCTTGTAGAACCGGTTGGCCGTGTAATCGATGACGATTTCAAGCACGGCCTGCGCGTTGCCGACGGCGAACGCGGCGCTGGAGAGGCGCCCCCAGGACAGAGCGGCGCGAAACAGCTTCCAGTCCTCTCCGGGACCGGCCAGACGGTATTCTTTCGGCACGCGGACGTTGTCCAGGTACACATCGGCATTCACATCGCTGAACCGCATGCCCATCTTGTTTTCGGGTTTGCCGAAGGTGAGGCCGCCAACGCCGGCGGGCACGTAAATCAGCGCCACGCCCTCCTCGCCCAGAGAAGGATCGGTGGTGCAGAGAATGCCGTACACTTCGGCGATTCCGGCGCCGCCGGGCCACCGCTTTGATCCGTTGATGACCCATTGTGCGCCGTCGAGACGGGCGATGGTCTTCAGAGCCTTGCCGCGCTGGGTAGGATCTTCTCCATTGCAGCCGCCGGCCGGTTCGGTGAGCGCAAAGCAGGCCGTGTGGCGCTCGTCGGAGCAGAAGGGGGTCATCAGCTTTTCGAGAACCGCCTTGTTGCGCGCCCGCATCGCCGGGCCAAAGAGCCATTCCGGACAGGTCATTTCCGTTGCAATGCCGCTGTCGCCGCGCGCCAGCTCCTCGCACACCGCGACATATTCGACGTCGGAGCCGATCTGCACGCCGCCGTATTTGGGCGACAGGCCGTAGCGCTGCATCCCCATCTTCACCAGCTTGTCGATGATGACCTCGCAGGCCTCTCGGCTTTCGTCAAGCTGGATGCGGACCGGCAT
>JAQVQT010000217.1 GCA_028701435.1 Smithellaceae bacterium
AGATGGCCTGATGCGGGCATCTTTCCACGCAGCGGCCGCAGCCGGCGCAGGAATCTCCGATCACCGCCTTTTCATGGATCAGGGCAATCTCTCCAAGGAAACACTGCTCCACACATGTGCCGCAGCCTTGGCAGGCGTCTTCGTTCACCCGAACCGACAGACCGGGAAGCCGCTGATAAGCGCCCTGCAGGGAGGGTCCCCGGTTTTTCATATGCGTGCGATACAGACAGTTTGTGTCGTCGCAGTAGCAGATGAACATGAGATCATGGAATCTCGTCTGAAAAGCGACCGGATCAATCCACACATGGGCGACGTTGGCGATCAGACCCGCTTCGGCGGCGCGATCCACGTGGCGGAACGCTTCCTCCAGGGTCGCCCTTCTTCCATGGCTGGGATGAATCCGGCGAATGGCGGGTCCCAGCGCCATGCACCCGATGTCCTGCGGCGGAGAAGAAACTTTATTGTGTCTTCGACAGATGCATTCGTCGAAAATGAACAGCTCGTCCACGTTCGCCAGAAGTCTTTTGACGACGCGGCGGGGCATCGCAATGTTTTCGGGGCGCTGAACTTCGATATGAAGGGGAATGGAGCTCACTTCATTGTACGGCCGCATGAAAAAAGGATAAATCAGCCACTTCAGAACGGGGGCATCACTGAGCCGCTTCCCCGCCCGAATCAACGGCCAGGCGAGTCGAACGGCCAGTCTCACAAAATTTCGACCGGGACCGTATTGCAAGTTTAAAATGTCCCTTCTAGAGGCACATGATTTCTTCTTCGGTCAAATCTTCAACACGAACAGGATCAATCCCCTTGATCATGGCGGCAAGCTGTTTGTTGGAGACTTCGGGCCAGGTATGGACAATGCGCCATTGGTTGTCTTTCGCCCAGCTGAAAAACTGCCAGGCGAGGCATTTCTTGCAGTGCACCTTCTTTTTCTTAAGGTATGCGTCTCCGGTAAGCCCCTCAAGTTCCTTATGCTTGGGGCATTTTACTTCGATGCAGTAGGTCCCCGATTTGTATTCTCTGCTCATGAATGCTCCTTCTTTTCTCCGCCGCCGGCCGACGCCGGAAACGAAACGGTTAACAGGCCCGTCGAATTCCACGAATGCCCTGTTTCAGTGAAAACTATAGGGTGTCCGTTTTGGGTTGTCAAGCGATAGTTTGGCGGGGGGTCTGAAAGCGGTGGAAGCGGCCGACACGGTGGCCCCTGATCCCCTGAATCCCTTGCCGCGCAAGACCCGCGAAGCTTTTCCTGAAGACGTTAAGAATCCTTCATGACCAGAGAAAAAATCTGTTTTTTTGTTTTCTCGGTGGCCGCGAAATAATCGAAAGCCTCCTGATCAATGAGATGCTGGAAAATGTTCCCCTGAATCAGGGAAACAATGGTGACCGATGTAAAGCGAACATCCTTCACCGCAAAGATCCCCTTGGCCATGCCTTCCTGAAGAATGGCCTCAATCTCATCGCGGTAGCTCTGAAAAAGCTTCACCATCGCCTGACGGAGCCGTTTGTTGCGGTTAATCTGCGCCAGAAAATCGACCAGAACGCTGAAATATGCTTTTTCCTTATGCACCAGATCAAACGCCTCATTGCAGAAAGCCAAAAGCTTCTCCTGCGGATCTTCCAGCGCCGAAAGCGCTTTGCCCAGATCATTCTTGAGATTGGCGTTCATCCCCTTCAGCAATTTAAACAGGAGGTCTTCTTTGTTCTTGAAGTAATAGTGGACCAGACCCGTAGAAAGGCCGGCTTCCTTCGCGATGTCCTTGATGGTGAAATCCGAATAGCCCTTTTCCCCGACCACTTTGTACGCCGCCCGGGTCAACTGGACCCGTCTCAGATGGATTAAATCGTTTCTATTTCGTTCTTTCATTACATTCCTGCAGGGAGCAACAAATCTTCTTTTTCATTACACCCGGATTTTTGATCCGCCCGACGAACGGCCGAAATTTTCCGACGCGTCGCGGGGCGGCGCCTCTTGAAGAGGCGTCCGTCTTTACGGGAAAGGGAGCATAGGAAAACTTCACTTTGATGTCAATGAAATATTACCGCAACAGGAAGAGCGATCGCGCCTTACAGCGCCTTTTCGTTGACAGGCCTGTTTTTTCCTCCTATACTGATTCCACCTCAAAAGCGCGATGCCTTTGGCAAACAAGGAGAAAAGTGAACATGGTTCCTTTCCGGAAGCCGCTGCTCAAAACCCTGAAAGCCGCCACCGCCTGCTTCATGGTTCTTGTCCCTTCCCGGAAAAGCGTGGTGCTTGAGGGACCGGGAAGCATTCGGAAACTCCCCGATCTGATGAAAAAACAAAATATTAAAAAACCTCTCGTGATTACGGATCGCGTGTTAATGGAGAAACATCTCCCCGCCGGCCTTTTGGAGGCATTCAACGCCGCCGGCATGCCCTGCGCGGTCTATGACGGCGTGCAGCCGAACCCCTCCATTGAAAATGTCGAGGAAGCCTACGGGCTGTACGTAAAAAACGGCTGCGACGCCGTAGTCGGTTTCGGCGGCGGCTCGCCCATGGACTGCGCAAAAGTGGTTGCCGGAAGAGCGGTCAGGCCTCACCTGACGGCCGAGCAATTGGGAGGATATTTCAAAATCATGCTGCCGGTCCCGAAGAAACTCCCCCGCATTGTCGCCGTGCCGACCACCGCCGGAACAGGCGCGGAAACCACCAGCGCCGCGGTCATCACCGACAACGGAAGAAACACCAAGTACACGGTGAACGACTTTCTGATCCATCCGCACGTCATCGTGCTCGATCCGGAGCTTACCTGCGGCCTGCCGCCGTTCTTCACGGCCATCACCGCTATGGACGCTCTGTCGCATGCCGTCGAGGGCTATATCGGCGGCGCGCACTGCAAGTTCTCGGACGCCTATTCGGAAAAGGCGGTCCGGATGATTTTCGGCCATATCGACCGCGTGTATAAAAACGGCGGCGATTTGGAAGCGCGCGGCCAGATGATGCTCGCCTCCTATTATGCCGGCATCGTCCTCAACCGCGCATTGACAGGCTATGTCCACCCGTTCGCCCACAAGATCGGCGGCATGTATCATCTGCCTCACGGACGGGTCATCGGCGCGGTGATGCCGCTGGTTCTTGAATTTTACAATGAAACGGTCAGCCGTCGCCTCGCCCGTCTGGCCGATGTCATCGGGGCCTCAAGACCCGGGATGAGTCTGCCTCAGAAAGCGGCCGCCTTCATTGCGTCCATTCGCGGCTTTAACCGCACCTACGGCATCGGCGCGACCATTCCGGAGCTTCGGGAAGCGGACTTCCCGGAAATTGCGAAATCGGTGCACGGGGAATGCATCCCCTATCCGGTTCCCAGAATCATGAACGACGGGGATATTTTCAGAATCTTAAAGGCGTTAACGGGGTGAAACGGATATTGAAGATTCTCCACGGCAAGCCTTGGAGAATCTTCAATTATTGACCGCGCGTGCCGGCCACAAACTGATCTTCCGTAACTTCCATGATTTCCGACTGCGGCAGCGTCACTTTGTTCTTGGACGC
>JAQVQT010000218.1 GCA_028701435.1 Smithellaceae bacterium
CGGTGGCGAGTTTCATGGTCTCGTGATTCCTCCGAACGGAAAAGTCGTTTATCATTTTTGAGTGGATAGTATATAAGGAATCATGAGCAATTTGACAATAAAAATTTGCAGGAGGCTCTATGACCCCGGTTTCCGACATCATCCGCAGGCGTTTTTCCTGCCGGTCCTATGAAAACAAGCCCCTGGACGATGACCTGCTTCGGACGTTTCGGCAGGCTGTAGAAGCGCCCGAGCCGGGATTGTTCGGCAATGCACCGCGCTTCGTCCTGCTCGAGATGAACGAACTGCCGCGTGAAGCGTGGAAAAAACTGGGCACCTACGGCGTGATTAAAAACGCCCGGCTGTATCTGGCGGGCATGATCCGCCCCGCGCCGATGGCGACCTGTGATTACGGATACTGTAAGGAGAAACTCATCCTGGAGGCAACCCGACTGGGCTTGAACACCTGCTGGTTGGGCGGCACATTCGCGATCAGCGCCTTCGGCCGCGCGGCGGGCATGCGGCGCGACGAACTTCTGCCGACCGTCAGCCCCGTGGGATACACGGCGGGGCACCCGAGGCTGGCGGAGCGGATCCTGCGCGGCTTCGCGGGCTCCGACCATCGCCTGCCCTGGCCGGAGCTTTTCTTTCGCGGCAATGCCTCGACGCCGCTTGCCCCGGAAGAAGCGGGACCTTACGCCGAAGCGCTGGAAAACGTCCGTCTGGCGCCCTCGGCCTCCAACAAACAGCCCTGGCGGATCATCTATGATCCCAACCAAAAGAATTTTTTGTTTTATCTGTCACGAGCCATCGGCTACAAGCACCTGCGGGACGTTTCTCTGCAGGAAATCGACATGGGGATCGCGCTTTGCCACTACGATCTGACCGTCAAAGCCTTGGGAATCGCGGGAAGCTGGCATCAGGACGATGCCGCGCCAAAGATCAAATCATGGGAATACACGGCCACCTGGCAGGCTATCTAACAAAAGCAGTTGAACCGGGGCACCCCGTGAGCGAATATACCCGAAACGTTGTGGCTCTTAGCGATACGAAGCTTCAGACAGCCGAACGGTTTGAGCCGAAGGCGAGTTTTCGGCTGTCGCATAAGGAGCTTTAGAGCCCCAGCGGCAGGGTATTCTGAGCGATGGGATGCCCCCGATTCAACTGCCGCCATTCATTTTCAACACTTTCGCGCCGCGGATGACGCCGGCTTTTAATTCGGCAATCGCCCGGTTGGCATCGGAAAACGGGTATTCCTCCACCTCCGGCATGATCGGTATTTTCGCGGCAAGATCGAGGAATTCCGCGATATCCCTGCGTGCCACGTTGGCCACGCTCTTGATTTCCTTCTCCTGCCAGAGATGCAGCGGGTAGTCGAGTTTGAGCAACTGGTCCTTGTCCGATGCCTCCTTGCGGATGGCATTGATCACCAGCCTTCCGCCCGGCGCAAGATTTTCCAGCGCGCAGACCACCGGCTTCCAGGCGGGCGTCGTGTCGATGACGGCGGCCAGTTTCCGCGGGCTTTTTTCAGCGGTATCCCCCGCCCAGCTCGCGCCCAGAGAAAGGGCAAAATTGCGTTCGCGCTCGGATCGGGCAAAAACACTGATGTTGGAATGGGGATAGAGGTGGCGGGCAAGCTGCAGGACCAGGTGGGCTGAAGCGCCGAACCCCGTGAGCCCCAGGGGCTCGCCGTCGGAAAGACCGGCCAGGCGAAGCGATCGCCAGCCGATGGCGCCCGCGCACAAAAGCGGCGCGGCCTCGGCGTCGGAAAAAACGTCCGGAATGGGAAAGGCGAAATCCTCGAGGACCGCCACGTATTGCGCGTAGCCGCCCGGAATGTCGCGGCCGGTCGCCTTAAAATCCGGGCAGAGATTTTCCGCTCCCCCTCGGCAATAGTCGCATGTTCCGCAGGCCGAACCGATCCAGCCGACGCCGACTCTTTGGCCCTCGGAGAATTTCAGCGCCCGGGGGCCGCATTTTTCAACGATGCCGACAATCTGGTGGCCCAGAATAAAGGGAAAGGAAAACGGAGGCGTTCGGCCTTCAATTTCATCGAGTTCGGTATGGCAGACGCCGCAGGCGGAAACCCTGACCAGAATCTGACCTTCGCCGGGTTCGGGATTGGGAAGATCCACAAAAGAAAGCGGCCGCGGATGATCCCGAAGATTCGTGATGCTCTCCAATACGGCCGCTTTCATGGTTCTACTCCATCCGGCATACCCGGTTTCCCTGCCGGGCACGTCCGATTTCCGCCGCGCAACACCGCAGGGAACTCTCGTGTGACCTTTAGGTGATTGAAACCGTTCCCTGCCATCGATGGCGCGGACAAACCTGCGTGTCTTGCCTGTTCTAGCACTTCAGACAGGCAGGCACTTTCAACGGGACATCCACCGTCTGAATATACCGGTCCAGTATCTCCCGCGTGCCGTTGACTTTGAGCTTGTCAAACAAAAACGCGAACTGGCGCTCCAGCTCGGCGCAGATGGCCTGGCGAACATCCGCCGGCAGGTGCCACAACTCCAGCTTGAACGGCCCGAAGCCCTTCTTGCGGGTTTTGTAGATGAACTGCTCTTCCGTGTCCTTTTCCTTCCACTCGCCTTTCATATTGGTCTTCAGGTGATCATAGATCCTCGCCCGAAGATCGGCCGGGAAAACCTTGCTGTCGTAAATCATATTCTGGAAGCCCGTGGCCAGGTGGATTTCCGCCGTGCCGGTGGCGGGGAAGCGGTCGAACGCCTCGTCGGGCAGCGTGGAAGCCCCGTGCTGAACCGCTCCGGAAAGACCGTACTGCGTTCGCGCGACTTCCGACAGTTTTTCCAGAACATCAAAGTCAATTTTGACTTTCGCGACGGTGCCGTCGGCCAACGGAACGCCGCCGTGCGTCGTGCCGGTCTGCACGCTGATCTTGCTGATGCCCTTGAAGCCGTCGCCGCGCTTCTTGAGTTCCTCAAGATACCCGTCCATGTAAACCTGCAGCTCTTCCACCGTGCTGTTTTTACCGCCCACTTCGCCGATCTCCCCGCCCACGGAAATCGTGATGCCTTCCGGCTCCAGATCGCGGATCATGGTAGTCAGTTCCGCCGCCAGCGAGAAGTTGGTCCGCTGCTGATCCTTGATCGTGGGCTGCGACAGGTCCACCAGCGTGGAGGTGTCAATGTCAATGTTGTAAAACCCGCCTTCGATGGCTTCCCAAATCAGATTCTTGACCGCCTGCGTTTCCTTTTCCGAATCCGCGGCAAATTTCTTGGCGTTTACCTGGAAGTGGTCGCCCTGGAGAAAGATCGGCCCGCGCCAGCCGGTTTTCACGGCGGCCGCCGTAACGGCGCAGGTGTATTCAAAAGGTCGCTGTTTTGTGTAGTCGATTTCCGACCGGGCAATTTCAAAAAGGATTGGCCCGACGTTTCCCGCCATCGCGGCGCGGAAAACCGCCTGCGCCACATCATAGCTGATGCCGCGGATGTTGATGGCCGGAACCGTAAAGCCGCCCAGCTCCCCGCGCCCCATCGCATCGTAGAGGGCTTGTATCG
>JAQVQT010000219.1:0-1633 GCA_028701435.1 Smithellaceae bacterium
CCGTTGATGGCCGTCAGAGGACCAATGGCCGAACCCATGAAGCAGCAATCGACCACGCCGCCCTTTTCCAGAATCTTGGATCTTTCAATCAGGCCTTTCATGCAAAGGCCTGCCATTTCCTCACCCAGGATGCCGCTCAGGGTCTTCCCCAGCGTCCCGAATGCTGTTCTCATCCCATCCACAAATACGACTTCTCTGCTCATAAAACCCTCCTTACCCATTGATTATTTTTTAAAAGATACCCTCATCTTTCAAGATATGGCCTGATTTTCGCGCCGCCAAACGGCGCTTCAGGATTAATGAATGGGGCGTTATCACACTCAAATCCCGGCGTCAAGTCAATACAACATCCGTTGTAAATTATCCGGGTTATTTCTTCGCGGCGCCTGCTTTTTTCGATATGAAGTAGGCGTGCTCTTCGATGGAGATCAATCCGTTGCGGTCCTTGTCAATTTCCTTGAAAGCGGCGGCCATGGCGGCCATATATTCTTCGGAGGTTACTTTGCCGTCTTGGTTTGCGTCCACATCATAAATCTCCGCCACCCAGAACGCGACGCATTCGTCGTCGCCGATTTTGCCGTTTTTGTTGGCATCCAGTTTTTTCTTGGTCTTTGTCTTTGCCTTGCTTTTGGCGGGTTCAAGCGCTTTGGGTCCGCACCAGAAAGCGATATATTCCTTGGCCAACAGCGCTCCGTCATCGTCCGTATCCATGTCGCCGAAAAACCTTTTCTCCGCCGCGTTGAATTCGGCCGCCGTCAGCTTGCCGTCATTTTCGGCATCGATTTCTCTGAACCGTCCCTGCCAGAAAGCCGCGTGCTCCGTAACGGTAACAACTCCATCGCCGTTCGCGTCCATCGCCGAATAAGCCGTCCGGATCATGGCGGGGTTTTTGACCTGAGCCATCGCCGCGCCTGAAATCAACAATAAAATCAACCCTGCCCCTAAAATAACAAGTCCTTTTTTCATAACATTCCTCCTTATGATTTTTCGCGATCGTCCCTCCCCAAATGCGGCCGCGCAGGCCTTCGCCGGGGCTTGCTCACGCGATGAATAATTCCTCGATCAGCGCATTCACCCGGTCCGCTTCCTCGTGCTGAATCCAGTGCGAGACGCCGGGAAATTTCACGAGCCTGCCCTGTTTGCAATAGGCCATGCTCTGATCGGCCATCTCCGCTAGCATGGCGACATCGTCTTCTCCCCACATCAAAATCATGGGCATGACGACGTCAAAGCTCTGCAGCGGTTCGGGCTGCGTCTGAATCATGGCCCGGTACCAGTTGACCATCGCGGAAAAAGCACCCGGCTGCGCGAACGCTTTGCGATATTCTTCCAATTCTTCAGGCGTAAAGGCGCCGGGACGGCTCGTAGTCGCGAGCAGGTGCACAGGCCAGGCATAATGATTGGCCGAGCCGAATTTTTCCACCGCGCCGGGCAGTTGAAAATAAAAGATGTACCAGCTCTTTTCCATCTGCCGCTGATTGGTAAAGAGATTTCTGGCCATCACTTTGGGATGGGGAACATTCAGAATGGCGAGCTTTTGGACGCGGTCGGGATATTTCAGCGCCACCCACCACGACACGGACGCACCCCAGTCGTGGCCGACCAGAAAAATCTGTTTTCGTCCGTAGGCGTC
>JAQVQT010000219.1:1733-3505 GCA_028701435.1 Smithellaceae bacterium
GGCGTCACACCGATGGCCACAATCACCTGGGCAACCGGTTCCAATCTTTTTTCCTCTCCCTTGACCTCGACGGTCACCGCATTTTCTTCTATTTTTTTCACGCGGGTTCCCAGCATCAGGGCAATCCCGGCCGCCCGAAGGCGCTTGTGCAGCATGTAGCCGTGCGCGGCCAGCGCCAGAACGGGTGAAGACGGTAGCATCTCCACGATGGTGATGTTCCGAACGCCTTTTTCCAGCAGAAAATCGGCGGTTTCCATTCCAACGAGCCCGCCGCCGATCACCACAACCGGCTCTTTCGGTTGCACGGTCCCGTCCAGAATCTGCCAGGCGTCGCAAACGACGGATGAGTTGATGCCTTCGGCCGGGCAGGCGGCTTTGCCGGCGCCGATGGCCAGAATGACGGCATCGGGTTTGCCCGCTTCAATCATCGCCTCGGTCACTTCGGCGCCGGTTTGGATCTCCACGCCTTTCTTTTTGCACTTTTCCGTGAGGGTCTTAATATACCGGCCGTAAACTTCTTTGTGGGGCGCTTTGGCGGCATAGCGGACATTTCCGCCCGTTTCCTTTTCCTGCTCGAAGAGGGTCACCTGATGTCCGAGGCGCGCGGCCTCGTAAGCGGCGGTCAACCCCGCCGGCCCGCCGCCGACCACCCAGACCTTGCGGCTGACGGCCGCCGGACCCGCCGGATACATCAGTTCCTGACCGGTTTGCGGATTGATGGCGCAGCGAATCGGCAGCGCCTCCAGCGATAGGCGCTCAATGCACCCCTGATTGCAGGCCAGGCATTCCAGGGTATCTTCGGGATGACCGGCCAGCGCGTTTTTGAGGAAATCCGGATCCGCCAGATGCTGGCGCGCCACGGCGATCATGTCCGCGTCGCCGCGGGCGATGACCTCGTCCATGAAATAAGGATCCGTGTAGCGCCCGACGGAAATCACCGGAACGCCCGCGGCCTCCTTCACCCTGCGCGCCAGGTGGGACTTGAAGCCGGGGGCATATTCAACCGGCGCGCTCGGGTTCGGCGTATCGATGTTCACGGCCGGACTGCCGTGCGTGCCGAAGGAAACATTGATGAGGTCCGCGCCGGCGCTCACCAGGTCGGGGAGGATGGTCTCCATGTCGGAGATGGTGTAGCCGTCTTTGATGCACTCTTCGCCGGAAATCCGGATGGAAACGGGGAAATCCGGGCCGACCTGACGGCGGACTTCCCTGAGACATTCGATCATAAAGCGGGCCCGCCCGCGGAAATCGCCGCCGTATTGATCCTTGCGCTGATTGCTGAGCGCCGAAAGAAACTGCATGAGGAGATAGCCGTGCGCTCCGTGAAGCTCGACGGCGTCAAATCCCGCCTTGCGGGCCCTGAGGGCAGCGCTGCCGAACGCGGCAATGGTTTCCTCGACGTCGGCAAGCGTCATCTCGCGCGGCGTTCCGAGAAAACCGAAGACATAACTGGGGATGGCCGAAGGCCCGACAGCCTTGTTTTTCTTCTGCAGGAGGTAATTCTCGCGTCCCGTATGGTGAAGCTGCATGGCGATTTTGCTTCCCTGGGCATGCACCACATCGGCAAGCTTGCTCAGGCCGGGAATGAATTTGTCATCCCAGACGCCGATGCATCGCGGTGCGGCCGACCCCAGAGGATGCACCTCCGTGATCTCCGTGATGATGAGCCCTGCGCCGCCCTCGGCCCTGCGTCGAATATAGGCCAGGTTTGCTTCGCTGACGGTATTGTCGGGATTGCCGAGAGCCGTTCCCATGGGGGGCATCACCAGACG
>JAQVQT010000220.1 GCA_028701435.1 Smithellaceae bacterium
TGTTTCTCACCAGATCGATGAGCCTGCGCTTGCTCAGCACCGTGTAGCTCAGGTTGAGCCTTGCGAATTCGATTTGCCGGGGCCGGTTGCCGGAAATCAGCTTTTCAACGATCCAGTCGTAGAGCGGGCGGTTGTTTTCAAACTCCAGTGTGCAGATGGAGTGCGTGATCCCCTCCAGCGCATCCGAGAGGCAGTGGGCAAAGTCGTACATCGGATAGATCACCCACCGGTCCCCCGTCCGGTAGTGCGGTTCGCGCTTGATCCGGTACAAAACCGGGTCCCGCATGACGATGTTGGGCGAGGCCATGTCGATTCTGGCGCGGAGCGTATGAGCGCCGTCCGCGAATTCACCGGCCCTCATTCGGGCGAACAGATCCAGGTTTTCTTCCACGGAGCGGCCGCGGTAGGGGCTTTCCTTTCCCGGCTCGGTAAAGGTGCCCCGGCTTTCCCGCACTTCGTCGGCGCTCAAACTGCAGACGTAGGCGTTGCCGGTTCGAATGAGCTCCACGGCAAACGCGTAGAGCTTTTCAAAATAGTCGGAGGCGTAAAACAAACGGTCACCCCAGTCAAACCCCAGCCAGCGGACATCGCGAATAATCGATTCCACGTATTCCATGGACTCGCCCGCCGGGTCCGTGTCATCGAGCCTCAGGTTGCAGGTTCCCGAATACTGTAGCGCGATGCCGAAATTGAGGCATACCGATTTGGCGTGCCCGATATGGATATAGCCGTTGGGCTCGGGCGGAAAGCGGGTCGCCACGCGCCCTTCGTGTTTGGCGGCGCGAAGTCCTTCGTCGATGATGTCCCGAATAAAGTCGCTCGGGGCGGGAGTTGACGATTCACTCATAAAACAGAAAGCTCCTTTAAAAAATTAACAGCCGATGGCTTTTCTCAAATTGTCCATTTTCAGGTTGCCGCCGGACATAATCATGACCACCCTTTTGCCCGCCAGCCTCTCCCGGATTTTGTAGGCAGCCATCAAAGATACGGCGCCCGCGGCTTCGGCCACGTTGTGGGTGGCCGCAAGCGCCATTTTGATCCCTTCCAGAATCTCGTCCTCGGTCAGCAACACCACGTCGTTGATGGTGTTTTTAAGAATGACATAGGGCAGATGGAACACGCTGCGGGCGGCAAGGCCGTCGGCCACCGTATGGGCGTCATCCAGCGTGACGATCTCTCCCTTCTTCCAGGACTGGTAAAAGGAAGGCGCGTTCTGAGGCTCCACGCCGATGATCTCGATGGCGGGATTGACGGCGCGAACGGTTTTCAGCACAGACGCGCACCCCGCGCCTCCGCCGATGGGGCAAATGATCACATCGACCTGCGGCAGGTCCTCCAGAATCTCCAGCCCCATGGTGGCCAGGCCGTTTAGAATTTCCGGTTCGTTGCCCTGCTGAACGTAGTAGTATCCGGCGCTGTCCACCAGCTCCTCGCAGTAGGACTGGGCGTCGTAGAAGTCTTCCCCGTGGATGATGACTTCCGCGCCGTAGCTTTCGATGATGCGGTTGATTTCCGGATTGTTGTTTTCCGGCACGACCACCGTGCAGGGCACGTGGAACCACTGGCCCGCCCAGGCCATCGCCAGGCCGTGGTTGCCCCGGGTCGCGACCAGAATGCCGGCTTCCAGCTCTTCTCGGGACATATGATGGAAGAAGTTGAGGGCACCCCGAATCTTGAAAGAGCCGGTCGGATTATGGTTTTCATGCTTGACGAACGCCTCACAGCCGAGAAGCCGGGAGAGCTCCGAATAGCAGATCAGATTCGTCCGGTTGAGATACTTGTAGATCACCGACCTCGCCATCAGGGTCCTCGTCAGATTGACCTGTTCGCTTAGCGCTTCGTATTTTTTCTGCATACACAACCTCCCTGGCCGTAGCAGCCGATCTCTTTTAAACCACTTTTTCGCCCGGCGTCAAGTGAACTTCACTTTTATTCCCTTCAGCCTTCAGCCTTCGGTCTCGTGTGCCCCAAAGGGGTATAAGTCTTCAGCCTATATACCTAATAACCATCTCCGCATAGCGTTTTGCGGCGCCCCGGTTGGCCAGGACAACCGCCCGTCCCCGCTCACCCCGCTTTTGTGCGTCCTGCGGATCGGCAAGCGTTTGCAGAATCTTCTCCATCAACTCTCCGGCGTTGTGAATGCGAATGCCGGCGCCCGCCGATTCCAGAAGCGCGGCTTCCGAGCTGAAGTCGTCCATGGACGGGCCGTAAAAAATCACTTTTCCCCAGGCCGCCGCCTCCAGAAGATTCTGGCCTCCCCTCGGCACGAGCGAGCCGCCGCAGTAAACCACTGTCGCCAGCGAATATGCCTTGAAAAGCTCTCCGATCACATCGATGACGATCACTTTTTCATCCCGGCGCGGCTGCCCGCCGTTCATCTGTGTCGCGGTGATAACGTCAGAAAAACCCGCCTCCCGCAGCAGCCGGACCACATCGCCGGCCCGTTCGATGTGGCGCGGCACGATGATCAGCCGAAAATCAGGATCACGCGTGAAGAGCTCCCGATATACCCCGATCACAGCATCTTCTTCGCCTGAATGCGTGCTTCCCGCTACCAGAAATTTCTCATGCCCGCGCACATGAAACCGGCGGGCAATATCCTCCTGCAGCGCAGGCGATGCCATTGCCGCCAGCGCGTCGTATTTGGCGTTTCCCAGAACACGGATCTTTCCCTGGTCCATGCCCATACCGGCGATCCGGGAGGCGTCCACTTCGGAAATCATTCCGGCGGCATCCACATTTTCCAGAACCTGGCGCCAGAAAAACCGCGTCCGGCGGTATCTGGAAAAAGAGCGGGGGGAAAGGCGTCCGTTCACCATCACAACGGAAATGCTTCGCTTTCGGCAGGCAGCCAGAAAATTGGGCCAGAGCTCCGTCTCCACCAGGACAAACGCGTCCGGACGGACGACGTCCAGCATATGACTGACGCTGAAAGGAATATCCAGTGGAAAATAAATAAACGCGTCCGCGCCCTTCACCAGTTTTTGCGCCATGCCCTGGCCGGTTTCCGTCGATGTGGAAAAAATGATTCGCGCATCCGGTTGTTCTGCTTTCAGAGCAGCGACGATCGGCGCGGCGGCCGTCACCTCGCCTACGGAGACCGCGTGAATCCAGACGCGGGGACCCGGTCCGACACACTTCGTCAAATGATCCTGGCGCATGCCCAGCTTCTGAAGAAAACTATGGCGGTACTTGCCCGTGAATGCCATTTTGAAAAGAAAAAACAGCGCTCCCGGAACCGCCGCGACCCACAGAAGCATGTTATAGACCAGTTTCATTCGCGCATCTTTGATTTTTTCGCAGGTTGTGTCAAGGGGAAAGGAGTGGATAGCGGCGGTTGACAGGAATAATGCTTTAGTATATTGAATTTACCTACAAAAGGAGACCTCTTCTATGAAACTGATTGCTCCTTCGATTCTTTCCGCCGACGGCGGAAAGCTGGCCGAAGAAATTGCCGCGGTGGAAAAAGCCGGCGCGGACTGGATCCA
>JAQVQT010000221.1 GCA_028701435.1 Smithellaceae bacterium
TCAACAGCCGGGAGCCTTACGACAAAGCCGGAGGCTATGCCGCCCAGGGCATGGGCGCGTCTTTCATTCGGTCCATCCGCGGCTCGTACACCAATGTCATCGGGCTTCCGCTTTGCGAAGTCATGGAAGCGCTGAAATCCGTGGACGCCCTTCATTTCAGGTAAGACGCATGAGCCGGGAAATCGAAGACAATATTCAGAAGATTCAGCAAAGAATCGCCGCGGCCGCAGCCCGCGCGAATCGCGACCCGGCAGGCATTCGACTGATGGCGGTGAGCAAAACCGTGGAACCGGAACGCATTCTAAAGGCGCTGGACGCGGGAATCACGCTTTTGGGTGAAAACTACGTTCAGGAGGCCCGTGAGAAAATCCCAACCGTCGGCCGCGGCGCCGAATGGCACATGATCGGCCACCTGCAGACCAACAAGGTAAAATATGTCGTCCATCTTTTCGACTGGATTCATTCCGTGGACCGCCTGGAGCTGGCGCGGGAGCTGGACAAAAGGGCCGGTCAGCACAACCGCCGCTTGAACGTGCTCGTCGAAGTCAATGTCAGCGGCGAAGCCTCGAAAAACGGCATGGAGCCGTCCGGCGTTATGGAGCTGGTCCGTCAGATTTCCACGCTTCCCAATCTGATCATCCGGGGCTTGATGACGATGCCGCCCTACTCCGACAACCCGGAAAATTCCCGCCCGTATTTCCAGGCCCTGCGCGGACTGCGCGATGAAATCAGCGCCGCGGCCATCCCGAACGTTCGGATGGACGAACTCTCCATGGGCATGACGGACGATTTTGAAGTAGCGATTGAGGAAGGAGCGACCATCATCCGCGTCGGGCGCGCGATCTTCGGAGAAAGGCATTATCCCCCTCAATAGCGGCCGGCAAGGATTTGAAGGTCCGTCCAGGCCATGCGGTAGCTCAGCCGCGCGGCCAGCAGATCCGCTTCGGCCTTCGCCAGAGCGGCCTTTGCCGCAAGCCAGTCCGCTTCCAGATTCAGTCCGGCGGAAAACCGGTCGGTTTGAATTTTGAAATCTTCGCGGCGGTATTCGACGACTTTTCCGGCAACGCCGATTAATTTAGCGGCCTGCGCCAGCTTGCGCCGCGCTTTTTCCGTATCGGTATGGATCTGTTCTTGAGTATTGGCCAGGTTCTCCTCGGCCTGCTTTTTCAGAAAGAGGCGCTGCCGTGTAACGTAGGTGTTGGCGACCAGATCCTTAAGATTCCAATTCAAGACCACGCCGATAAAAGCGTCCCGTACCGTCCACCGGGGATCCAGACCGATATCCCCGCTGATAAAGGGATTGGGCATGCTTCCGATTAAACCCGTGCTTCCGTCCTGATACATGTAACCGCCCAGAATGCCGAAACTCGGCAGATAGCTGTAGCGTCCTGCATCTACCGCATGCTGTGCCTTCGTTTGATACAGAGCGGCCATTTTCAAATCCTGATTCTCCTGCCGCCCGGAAACTGCGGCCGGTGCGGCGCTGAAATCCGCATCGTCCACGGGCACGGGCGCAAGCGCAAAAGAGGCGGATTTCAAACCGGTCAGCCGCCTTAAATCGTCAAAATAATCCTCCATCTGAACGTTGACCTTGAGAAGGTTTTGCTCCTCGTCGGCGGCATTCGCCTTCAGTCCCGTCAGGCTGGACGGAGTTGTCTTGCCGGCCAGCACGGCGCTTTCTACATCGTAAAGTTTTTTACGGGCCAGATCCAGTCTGATCCGGGCCTCTTCCTTCCGCTTCTCCTGAATCAGCAGGCCGAAATAGAGTTTTTCGGCCGTCTGCTTCACCTGCAGGGTCGCCCTGGCTTGATCGGTTTTGGCAATTTCCAGATCCGTTTTGGACACATTGACCCCGGCCATGATTTGCGGAATCTGCGAGATGGGCTGATACATCAGCACGCCCGCCGTGTAAGCGTCCGCCTGCCCCATTTTCAGCGTCGTGTCGGCAGACGGAATCGGAATGCTGGTCGTGCCGATGGTGGCCTGACCGAGAGCTCCCTGCTGCAGCGTTACGCTACCGATGTTGTGATTGTATTGATAAGAACCGCCGACGATCACCGCCGGAAAATATTTGACCCGGTCTTCGTTGACCTTCTGCTGCTTTTCCTGCACCTGGAATCCCTTGATGGCCAACAGCCGGTTGTTTTGCACGGCCAGTTCGATCACCTTTTGCAGGTTCAAAGCTTCGGGAGGCTCCTGCGCTCCGGAAGGAGAAGACATCAGGCATACGGAAGCCAGGGCAAGAACGATCCATTTACCACCCGCGCTCAAAGAGCCGTCTGATCGGGGCCCGGCCGGCGTTTTTTGTTCCTGACCGGCAGGCTTCATCAAAAGGGCGTAGAGCACCGGCACCAAAAACAGGGAAATGACCATGGAAAGCATGATCCCCACCGCGATCACGCTGGCCAGCGGGCTCCACAGAGGCGATCCGGAAATGATCATGGGGATCACGCCGATCGCCGCCGCGCTGGCGGTCAGAAAGATGGGGCGCAGTCGCCTTTTTCCGGACTCAAGCGCGGCCGTTGCGACGGACGCGCCGCCGCGGCGCAGTTCGTCGGCATGGTCGAGCAGAATAATCGCGTTTCTCACCACGATGCCGGAGAGGCTGATCAGGCCGACAAACGCGGTAAATCCGAACGGGTTCCCGGTCATCAGCAGGCCCAGCATGGCCCCGAACATGCTGAGCGGAATGGTCAGCATCACAATCAACGTTTCCTTCAGGTTGCGGAACTGGAAAAGCAGCACCAGAAAAATCATGAACAGACTGACAACCAGAGCCGTCAGCATTTCGGAAAAGGTTTCCTTCTGGTTCTCATATTCTCCCCCGTATTCTATTTTGTAGCCCGTGGGCAGGGAAAGACCTGCGATCCGCGGACCGGCCATTTTCAGCACCTGCGAGGCCAGATAGCCGTCCGCCGGCTCGCACTGCACGGTCAGCGTGCGCAGCCCGTTGAGATGGTTGATCCGGCCGGTCTGCCACTGCGGCTCGAGGGAGGCGATCTGGCGCAGCGGCACGCCCGCGCCGGTCACGGGAGACGTCAGATACAGGTTTTCCACGTCGCCGAAATGCCGCCGGCTTTTTTCATCCAGACGAAGCACGATGTCCACGGCTACATTCCCTTCGTACAGCGTGGATACGGGAGCGCCGGTGAATCCGGCATAGATGGATTTCGCCACGCTCTCCGTGGTGAACCCCAGGCGCTCGGCGCCGTCTTTGAGCCGGATGGCGACGCCGTAATAATCCTCCCGGCTGTCCAGACGGAGAAAGGCGACGGCCCGCGTCTGCCGAAGAATGTCCTCCACCCGGTTCCCGATGGACTTCATCGTCGCGAGATCCTCGCCGATGATCCGGATTTCCACGGAGGCATCCGAGGGAACCCCCTGCTGCAGCAGCCGGGCCTGAATCCTTCCTTCCGGGACCACTTCGTCGGCCCGCCGGTTCAACTCGCGGCGCAGCCGCTTCGCGTCGTCATCCCGG
>JAQVQT010000222.1 GCA_028701435.1 Smithellaceae bacterium
CCGGGGGAGTTATCCACCGGAGAGTGTTTGCGTTTGATGGACGACATTGCAACGGCAGTAAAACCCGTGATCATTCTCACCGGCGGTGAGCCGCTTCTGAGGCCGGATATTTTTGATCTGGCCGCCTACGGCACGCAAAAAGGTCTGCGCATGGTCATGGCGACCAACGGTACGCTGGTCGATGAAGCCACGGTTCGAAAGATGATCGATTCCGGCATTCAGCGGGTCAGCATCAGCATCGACGGGTCCGACGCGAAAAGCCACGACGCGTTTCGCCAGCAGCCCGGCGCGTTTGCAGGCGCACTTGCCGGCATTGAAGCGATGAAGGCCGCCGGAATGGAATTTCAAATCAACACGACGATCACGACCGCCAATCTTCATCAAATCAAAGCCATTCACGATCTGGCGCTTCGCATCGGCGCAGCGGCGCACCACATTTTCCTGCTGGTGCCCACCGGCCGGGGAAAGGACCTTGCCCTGCAGGCGATCACCGCGGCGGATTACGAAGAGACGCTGCACTGGTTTTACCGGGAAAGCCTGACGTGCGAAATCCAGCTCAAAGCGACCTGCGCGCCTCACTATTTCCGGATTATGCACCAGAATAAGCCAAAAGGCCAAAAGCCTGTTAAAAAGGCGGGCGGTCATTTTCACGAATCAACGCGCGGTTGTCTTGGCGGCATTTCGTTTTGCTTTATATCCCATGTCGGGCAGGTGCAGCCCTGTGGTTATCTGGAGCTTGACTGCGGCAATGTGCGGACGAAGAGTTTCAGCGAAATCTGGGAGACCTCCGAAGTGTTTCGCAATCTTCGGGATTACAGCCGGTACAAGGGCAAATGCGGGCGCTGCGAGTTTATCAAAGTTTGCGGCGGCTGCCGGGCACGGGCGTATGAGGCTACCGGTGATTATCTGGAGGAAGAGCCGCTTTGTCTCTATGAGCCGGGGGAAAATGGACGCAATCGATAAACAACTGCTCAACATTCTGCAAAAGGAATTTCCACTGGAGGAGCAACCGTTTCTTGTGGTCGGCGAGCGCCTGGGAATCCGCGAGGATGAAGTGCTTGCCCGCGTGAGGAAAATGAAGGAAAAAGGCGTGATCCGGAGGATCGGCGCGGTGTTTGACGGAAAGAAACTGGGGCGTGCAAGCACGCTGTGCGCGGCGCGGGTGCCCGAAGATCAAATCCGGTCTTTTGTCCGAATCGTCAACGCCGAGAAAGGCGTGACGCATAATTACCGCCGCGGGCACGAATACAACGTATGGTTCACGGCGACCGCGGCGAGTACCGAAAAGCTGGAAGCTCTTCTGTTGAAAGTGAAGAAAAAGACCGGTATCACGGACATTCTGGACCTGCGCGCGGTCAGGACCTTCAAGATCGACGCGTCCTTTGATTTGTAGAGACGATAATCGATGACTGAAAAAAATCCCAATCCCCTTCTGGCCATTGTGGACGGCAGCAATTATTTGTACCGAGCCTTCTACGGCATTCCCGCTCTTTCCAATTCCCGGGGCTTTCCCACCAACGCGATTTATGGTTTCACCACCATGCTAATGAAGCTGCTCAAGGATATTCATCCGGACTATATCGTTGTGACCTTTGATCTCAAGGGGCCGACCGCCCGGCATGAGGCGTATGAAGATTACAAGGCGACGCGCAAGCCGATGCCGGAGGATCTGGTCGTGCAGGTTCCCCTCATCAAGGAAGTGATCCGCGGTTTTTCCATTGCGGTGCTGGAGAAGCAGGGAACGGAGGCGGACGACCTGATCGGAACGCTGGTGGCCGAGGCGCGCAAAAAGAAGTGGCGCGCCGTTATGATTTCCGGCGACAAAGATTTGATGCAGCTCATCGGCGAGGGAGTGACCCTGGTCGATACGATGAAAGACAAAACCTATGATGCGGCGGCTGTGAAGGAAAAATTCGGCGTGGGGCCGGACAAGGTGGTGGAAATCCTGGGGCTGATGGGCGACACATCCGACAACATTCCCGGTGTTCCCGGCATCGGCCCCAAAACGGCCCACAGGCTGATTGAAGAATACGGCTCCGTGGAAGCGGTTCTGGAAAACGCACAGAAGCTGCACAATGTCAAGCTGCGCGAAAGCTTCCGCAAATACGCCGATCAGGCCCGCCTCAGCCGTCGGCTGGCGGTTATTCGAACGGACGTGGATCTGGATTTTGATCTGAAGGATGCGGCGCGCAGGGAACCGGACCCAGAAGCGCTTTCCCGGCTCTTCAGGGACTTTGAATTTTCATCGCTTTTGCAGCAAATCTCGACCGGCCCGGCAAAGCCGGAGATTCCCTGCAACATTGTGGCGGATGCGGCGGCTCTTGCGGAACTGATTGGAACATTGCGCGGGGCGGAGTCCTTTGCGTGTGAAATGTTCCCTGAGAAAAATCCGCCGCAGACCCTGATCGGAATGGCGATCGGCGCGGGCGGTGAAAGGTTTTATCTTCCGATCGGTCATCCCGGCGCCGGACAGGCGCTGAAGGCGGAAGACGTCTGGCCCGCGCTTGCGCCTTTCTGGACGAATCCGGAAATCACCAAATACGCCTACGATTTGAAAACGGCGCTGGTCCTGCTGCCGGACCTGCCTGTTGAAGCGGCGCTGGATTTGCAGCTGGCCGCTTATCTGCTCAATCCTGCGCGCCACTCTTATACGCTCGACGAAATAGCGTGGGAACACCTGCAGGAGCGCGTTCCCTCTCTCGCGGAAGCGGCGGGCGGCAGGGGGAAAACCCTTTCGCTTGCGCCGGCGCCCGTGGAGCAGACGGCGTCATCCGCCGGCCGGCGCGTTGGGGCCCTGCTTGCGTTGGCAAAGAAACTACTGGACGCGCTTGAGCAGGCAGGCGCCGCGTCACTGTATCGCGATGTGGAAATGCCCCTGTTGTTTACGCTGGCCGGAATGGAAAAAAAGGGCGTGCTGGTGGATGCCGCGCTTCTCCAGCAGATGTCCGGAGAGCTTTCGCAACTGCTGGAATTTTCGGAAGAGAAAATTCACCGTCTGGCCGGGGAAACCTTCAACATCAATTCTCCCAAACAATTGCAGGCGATTCTTTTTGAAAAGATGAAGCTTCCAAAGGGCAAAAAAACAAAAGAAGGCTATTCGACGGATGTGGATGTCCTTTCAGACCTCGCCCGAAGCCATGAGCTGCCCGCCGAGATTCTGGCCTACCGGTCTCTGGCCAAGCTCAAATCCACGTATGTGGACGCGCTTCCGGCCCTGATCTCCCCACAAACCGGCAGAATCCACACCTCCTATAACCAGACGGTGGCGGCGACCGGCCGGCTCTCGAGCAGCAACCCCAACCTGCAGAATATTCCGATCCGGACACTGGAAGGCAAAAGGATCCGTCAGGCCTTTATCGCGGCGCCGGATTGTGTTTTGATCTCCGCCGATTATTCACAAATCGAGCTGCGGGTGCTTGCGCATTTGTCCGAAGACGCAACGCTGCTCGAAGC
>JAQVQT010000223.1 GCA_028701435.1 Smithellaceae bacterium
TAGCTGCCAAGCGCATCCACATAACCCATCACGGCGGTATGGGGCTGCCACGCGCGCCAGATGAACGACAACAGCGCGAGGCTGACGGCCATAAAAATGCCCGGAATGACGCCCAGCAGCACCACGCCGAGAAAGCATACTAACGACAAAACAAATTCATCGCGCCGCAGCCGGTAAAGCTGCACGACCGATTGAATCTCTACCAGGATGACACAGGCGGCCACCACGACGGCGCCCAGCGCCGCGTGAGGCAAATGGGCCAGCAGTCCCGGGGCGACCATCAGCAGGAGAGCGACGCACACCGCTCCAACCAGGCCCGTAATCTGCGTCTTGGCGCCCGCGGCCTCGGCCACCGGCGTGCGCGACATGCTGCTGCTGACGGGGAAGCCCGAAAACAGGCCGGCCGCCACGTTGGCCGCGCCCAGCGCGAAGATCTCCTGATTGCTGTCCACTTCCGCGCCGCTTCGGTGCGCAAACGCGCGCGAAACCGCGCTCATATCGGTAAAGGACACCAGGGCGATCGCAACGGCGGCGGCGCACAGTTCGCCGATTTCGGCCGGCGACACGTCGGGAATCCGGAATTGCGGCAGTCCCTGCGGCAGCGGACCGATAACGGTGATTCCCTCCCGAATGGCGCCGGGAAGCCAGGATACGAGGATCGTCGCTCCCGCCACGGCGATCAATACGCCGGGAATGGCCGGCGCCCAGCGGCGGAACCCGAGAATCACCGCCAGGCAGGCCAGTCCGATGACGCAGGCCATCGGGTGAATTTGTCCGCTTCCGATGCCCTGCAGCAGGTCTCCGATTTCCGAAAGGAAGCTGCCCGGACTGACGGAAAAGCCGAGCACTTTGGGCAACTGACCGACCAGCACGGTCAGCGCAATGCCGTTGATGTAGCCGTCCCGGACGGGCTTGGAGAGAAGATCGGTAATGAAGCCGAATTTGGCCAGGCCCGCCAGAATGCACAGCAGCCCCGACAAAACCGCCAGCATGGAGGCCAGCGCCACCGCCTTTTCCGGACTGCCGCCGGCGAGCGGCAGAATCGTCGCGGCGATGAGGCCGACCAGCGCGGAGTCCGGGCCAAGAACCATAATGCGGCTGGGGCCGAAAACGGCATAGGCGGTCAACGGAACGATGGTGGCGTACAGACCGTAAATGGCGGGCAGGCCCGATGCCGCGGCATAGCTCATTCCCACCGGAACCAGAAGGGCCGTCAGGGCCAGTCCGGCGGCAATGTCGCGCCACAGCCAGCCGCGCTCGTACCCGCGCAGGGTCGCAAGCAGAGGAATCCACCGGGAAAGACCGACCCGGCGGTTTTGACGCGAAAAGGGATTTGGCCCCGGGATTTGCATAGCCGTCACGGCGCACCTCAGGAAAATGATGAAGAGCTTATAAATTTTCGGCGGTTTTTACAATACGAAATCCCTTCTCACGGATTTCCTTTGCGGCATTTGTCATTTTTGGAAAATCGGTGTATAGATCCCTTGCGTTTTCCGAAGTTCCGGCCCGGAGGTCAGCCATGATCAGATGCCATCGCAGCGCAACGTTCCGTACGCTGGCAGGACTGTTTTTTGTTTTCGTTCTCCTGTCCTTATCGGGATGCGAATATCTCAAATTCGTAGAACAAAAAAGAACGCTGAAAAGTGAATTTCACAATCAGCCGAAAGTGGAGCTCCTGCGCGAACTCTCCCCGGAAAACTGTTATACCCTCATGGGCAACCTCGAACACCGGAAGGATTTCAAGCGATCTTTTCTCGCGGTTGCCGTATCGGACAGATTCCAGAATCGTGAGATCGTCGCCAAACGGGTCATCCTTCATCCCGCCCTGTATTACGCCCTGATGCTGCCGGAGGGAGACTATGATCTTTTCATCTTCGCCGACATCAACGGGGACGAGAACTTCGGCAAGGACGAGCTGGTCGGCCGAACGCCGGTCGGCCGGCCCGTATCCGTTTCGCGCAAAATCGCCGAGGACAATGTCCTGGTCAGGGGGCCGGTGCTCCGGCTGGACGTTGACCATCCCCAAACATCGGATCTGCCCGTCCATTTTCAGGGCACGATGCGAAAAAGCAGGTACGCCTCCCTCGATGATGAATTCTTCGATCCCCGCTACGGCACGATGGGGCTGTATCGTCCGATGGAGTTTCTCGCCCACGCCCAGGGAGCCTTCTTTCAACTGGAGGACTATGATCCGAATAAAACCCTTCTTCTTTTCGTCCACGGCGTGGAGGGCACGCCGCGGGACTGGAAATATCTCGTCGAGGGGCTGGACCGGAAAAAATTTCAGTCCTGGTTTTACTATTACCCCTCGGGCATGCCCCTGGAAAAACTGGGCAACAATCTGGCCCGCTCCATCATGACGCTGAACGAGACGCCCGGCTACAGCATCCATAAGCTGGTGATTGTGGCGCACAGCATGGGGGGACTGGTGGCCCGCGCGGCCATCGATCGTTTGTGCCGCGACAAAACGCCTTCCTACCTGAAGATGTACATCTCCCTGTCGTCGCCCTACGGAGGCATCGAGGAGGCGCGCGAAGGCATGAAAAGCGCCCCCGTCATGGTTCCCTGCTGGATCGACGTAGCTTCGGACAGCGCCTTTCTGAAGAAAATCTACGCGACTCCCCTGCCGGAGGATCTGCCCTTTTACATGTTCTTCGGCTACCGGAACAAATCGGGCATAAGCAGCGACGGAACCATTACCCTGCGCAGCCAGCTGGACAGCCGTGTTTATATGAAAGCCGTCAGAACCTACGGGTTTGATGCCACGCATGTGGGGATTCTCAACGACGAAGCCGTTCGTCAGGTTTTTAATGAAATTCTGCAAAACGCCGCGCCCTGATTGCGGGCGGGGGCAGCCGAAGGAGATCAACCGTGAAGAAATTATTTCTGCTGTTTTTTCTGATCTGCATCGCCTGGCCGCTGCAAGCGGCCCAACCGGTCCGGATCGGCTTTCTCGGCCCCCTGACCGGCCCTTATGAAAACGAGGGGGTGCAGGCCAGAGAAGTTTTGTTGCTGCTGGCATCGGATCTGAATGACCGGGGGGGCCTGCTGGGGAAAAAAGTCGAGATCATCTTTGAGAACGAAGGAGACAATCCTCAGGCAGCCGCGGCCGCGGCGAAAAAACTCCTTGAGCAGAAGGCGGTTGCCGTGATCGGCCCCCAGACATCGGATGCGGCAAAAGCCGTTCAGGAGATTTTTCACGCCGCCGGCATTCTTCAGATTTCCTACGGGGCAACCGCCGTATCTTTGACCCAAAAGGGGTTTCCGTATTTTTTCCGCACCTGCCCCCGGGATGACGAACAGGCCAGGGCCTTCGTCCGGATTCTCCGAAAGCTGAATTTCAAAAAGGTCGCTCTCCTGCACGATCAAAGCCTTTACGGGAAGGGTCTGGCCGAAGCC
>JAQVQT010000029.1 GCA_028701435.1 Smithellaceae bacterium
CGCCTCTCACCCCTAGCCTTTCCATACACTAATCCAGGCGTTTTTTAAAGCGGGCAATCGCTCCGGCAAACACCACGCCTCCCAGAATCGCCAGAAAAACAAACTGGGGCCAGAGAATATCCATCCCAACCCCCTTGAGAAATACGCCCCTCAGGATCACCAGAAAATACCGAAGCGGATTCAGATACGTCAGCCACTGGACCACCGCGGGCATGTTGTCAATCGGGAAAACGAAGCCGCTCAGCATGAAGAACGGAAGGATGAAAAAGAAGGTCGTCATCATGGCCTGCTGCTGGGTCGCGGAAATGGTCGAGATGAACAAACCGATGCCCAGCGTGGAAAGAAGAAACAGGCAGGCGGCAAAGAACAGGAGCAAAACGCTCCCCGCCAGCGGGATCTCAAACCAGAAAACCGCGGCCGCAATAACCGCCGCGAGCTGGACCAGCGAAATAATGATATAGGGGATCGTCTTTCCGCAAATGAGCTCGTAGGATTTCAAGGGTGTCACGATGAGCTGCTCCATCGTGCCCGCCTCCTTTTCCCGAATGATGGCAATCGAGGTCAACAACAGGGAAATCAGCATGATCACAAACGCCACGATGCCGGGCACAAAGAAATACCGGCTCTCGATGTTGGGGTTGTACCAGGTGCGGATGCGCGCATCAATCCGGCCGTAGCGCAGCGTCTGTGGATAGAGTTCCCGAAGGGTCTGGCTGTTGAACCGCTCCAGAACACTTGAGGTATAGGCCATGCGTAGCGCCGCCATATTGCTCATCGAACCGTCGGCGATGATCTGCACGAAAGCGGTCTGCCCTTTCCGGATCAGGGTCGCGAAATCGGGCGCCACCTTGATCCCCATGTCCACGCGGCCTCTAAGCAGCAGATCCTCCAGCGCCCTTTCGTCGGGCAGCCGGTGAGTGATCGTGAAAATCAGGCTGCCGGAAAAGGCGTCCACGAGCTTCCGGCTCTCCGCCGTGCGGGAATGATCCACCACCGCGACGCGGATATTCTTGATGTCGTAGTTGACGACATAGCCGAAAACCAGCATCTGGATAAGCGGCGCCACAAAAAGAATCAGACGGTAATTCCTGTCTCTCAACAGCTGAATAAATTCCTTGCGCACCAGTTCACGAATTCTGGTCCAGCTCATAGACCCTCCTTTTTCAAAAGGAGGTAATTGAGCGCCGCCAGCAAAAGACACAGAAAGCCCAGCACGGCCATGTCCATTCCCAGGTAGGCAAGGCCGGTGTCACGAAGGTAAACGCCCACCAGAATGTCGATGTAATATCTTGCCGGAACCAGATAGGTCGCCCACTGCAGCACGACCGGCATGTTGACGATCGGGAAAACGAAATTGGACAACAGCAGCGACGGCAGATAGGTCAGCATGACCGCGGCTTGATTGGCCACCAGCTGCGACTGGGTCGCGGACGAAATCAAGAGCCCCAGCAGAAGCGCGCATACCAGATACAGGGATGTGCCCAGGACCATCAGCCCGAAGCTCCCCTTCATCACGACGCCGAACAAAACCTGTCCCAGCAGCATGGCGATGAACACATCGGCCATTCCGATGAAGAAATAGGGAATCGCCTTGCCCAGCAGAAATTCACCGGCGGTGATCGGCAGAGATTTGATCGTCTCCATCGTTCCGCTTTCATATTCCCTGGCGATGACGAGCGACGTCAGCATGGCGCCCGCAATCATGATGATGATGGCAATGATGCCCGGCAGAATGAAGTTGCGGCTTTCCAGGTCTTCATTGAACCAGATGCGAATGCGCCCTTCCACGGGCGGCTTGAGCGTCTTTTGCCCCTGGCGATTGAGGAAGGAGAGCAGAAGCTTTGAATTGTATCCCTCGGCAAGCCCCGTCAGATATCCCCGGACCGCGCCGGCAAAGACCGGATCGCTGCCGTCGATGATGATCTGCATCTGCGCTTCCCGGTCGGCCTGAATATCCCGGGCAAAGTCCGGCGGAATGACGATCGCCACGGACGCTTCATCCCGGTCGAGAAAATGGTGAACCTGTTGCGAGGAGACCGGGCGGGCGACGATGTCGAAGTAGCGCGATGCGTCGAGCCGGCTTACGAAATCGCGGCTCAGCTCGCTGTGGTCGTAATCCACGACCACGGTTTTGACGTGCTCCACGTCAAGGCTCAGCGCGTAGCCGAACAGAACGATCAGCAGAAGCGGAATGGCAAAGGCCAGGTACAGGCTGCGGTAATCCCGAATCAGGTGGTAAAATTCCTTGCGGACGATGGCTTGCAGTCGAAAGGGATTCACACCGTTGTCCTCTTCATCAGCCGGATAAACGCGTCGTTCAAGTCGGCGCCGGCCGAATCCGGACAGGCCGTCGCGATAATTTCCTTAGGCGAGCCCTCCGCCACAATGCGGCCGGCGTTGATCATCACGATCCGCTCGCAGAAGCGAGCTTCATCCATGTAATGAGTGGTCACAAAAACCGTCACGCCCCGGGCGGCAAGCTGCCGGATGAAATCCCAGAAATGCCCGCGGGTAATCGGATCGACGCCCGACGTCGGCTCATCGAGAAACAAAATTTGCGGCCGGTGCAAAAGCGCGCAACCCAGGGCCAGCCGCTGACGCCACCCCGGCGGCAGTTCGCGCGTCAGTCGATCGCGAACATCCTTCAGGCGCGTCATGTTCAGGATCCAGTCGATGCGTTCCGGCCACTGATCCCGAGGAACGCTGTACACCCCGAGATAAAACCGCACGTTTTCGTAAGGCGTCAGGTCTTCATACAGGGAAAATTTCTGGGACATGTAGCCGATGGACTGTTTGATGTTTTCCGGCTGGCGCACCAGGTCGAAGCCGGCCACGGTGCCTTCGCCCGCGGTCGGCGTGATGATGCCGCACAGCATGCGGATGGTGGTGGATTTGCCGGAGCCGTTCGCGCCGAGAAACCCGAAGATTTCTCCTTTTTTTACGCGGAAGGTAATGCGATCGACGGCGACAAAATCGCCGAATCTTTTTTCCAGCCGGGAAACCGCGATGGCCTCAGAGGGCAAAGGTGTCATGGGCAATCTCCTCGTCCGCTTCCCGAAGACGCGCGACGATGGCCGCCTCCAGAGACGGGCAGTCTCCCCGCAGGACGGCGGGAGCATTCTGCTCCAGAAGGACGCCCGCGTGCATCAGGGCCAGCCGGTCGCACTTCTCGCCTTCGTCCAGGTAGGCGGTGGAAACCAGAAGCGTCATCCCCGCCTTCTTCATGTTTTGCAGAATGTCCCAGAATTCGCGTCGGGAAACCGGATCTACGCCGTTGGTCGGCTCATCCAGAATCAAGAGCCCCGGCTCATGAACCAGCACGCAGGCCAGCCCCAGCTTCTGCTTCATTCCGCCGGAAAGGTTGCCGGCCAGCCGGTCCGCGAAAGGCAGCAGATTGGAAAAGCCCAGATACTTTTCCTTGCGCTTCTTCCTTTCCCCGCGCGGAACGCTGAAAACGTCCATGAAAAAATCCATGTTTTCTTCGACGGTCAGATCCGGGTACAGACCGAAGCGCTGGGGCATGTAGCCGATGAAATGCTTGAGTTCGCGCCGCCTTCCGGCCGCGTCGAGTCCGTTGATGTCAATGGCGCCTGCGGAGGGCCGGATCATGCCGGCGATCATTCGCAGCACGCTGGATTTGCCGGCGCCGTCGGAGCCGACCAGCCCAAAAATGCTTTGCCGGGGCGCACGGAAGGATACGTTCCGGACCGCCCGGACCTGCCGGAAATCGAGGGAAAGATTTCTTACATCCAGCACCGGCGGGTGGTTCAAGGGCAGATCGGCCATCGCGATCCTCCCTTCACGGGCGCAGGCGGGCGTCCGCCGGCATCCCTGCCTTGAGTTCATGGTTGGGATTGGGAATGGATACTTTCACCAGATAAACCAGTTTGACTCTCTCTTTTTGCGTCTGGATGATTTTGGGGGTGAATTCGCCTTCCGGCGAAACAAACGAAACTACGCCCGGATAGGTTTTGCCCGGAAACGTGTCGATCAAGACATCCGCTTTCTGCCCGGGCCTGACCCGTCCGATCGTCGTTTCATCGATGAATATTTTCAAATCCACGCGATTCAGATTGGCAATCGTGATGACTTCCCGCCCGATGTTGACCGTTTCGCCCGGCTCGATATTCCGGCTGGTGACCACGCCGTCGAGCGGCGATCGCAGCCGCGTGTACTCCAGCTGAATGGCCGCCTGGGAAAGCGCCGCCCGGGCAAGGTCCACCTGTGCGGCGGCGGTGGCAATGTCGTCTCTGGCCGCGTCAATGCGCGAAAGATTGCCGCGGGCCAGAGCCAGGACGGATTCGCTTTCCGCGAGCCTGGCGCGGGCGACGTCATAGTGGAGTTTCAGCGTGTCGTACTCTTTTTCCGTGACCACGCTTTTGCTGAACAGGTCCTCATAGCGCCGGTAATTTTTTTCGGCATCCGTCAGGGAGACCCTGGCGCTTTTCACGGCGGCTTCGGCGCGCGCGACTTCGGCCGGCAGCGTTTTTTTGCTGATTTCGAGAGCGGTTTGAAGCTGCTGTTTTGCTCTTTGCGCGCGGTCGAGGCCGGCCCGGGCCTGTTCGTGGCGGGATTCATACTCCGCCCGGTCCAGTTCCGCGATCACCTGGTCTTTTTTTACGGCCTGTCCTTCCTGAACATCAACCCGTAAAACCCTGCCCGGAGCCTGAAAGGAGAGCTTGGCCTGCGTGGTTTCAATGGTGCCGGAATAAAACAATTCCCCGGGCGCCCGGCGCTGCTGTCCTACGTACACCAACAGACCGGCGCCGATAAATAGCAGTGCGAACGCCAGGATGATGATTTTCTTTTTCACGCCCTGTTCTCCTTTTTCCGCGCGATGGAAGCGGTTGTTCGTTTAGCATATTTCTGAAAAGTTGAACACTCTTTCATCGTAAGACCCGCTGTTTTTTTTGCCCTCGGCAATTTTTTGATTTTTCTTTCCAGGCGAAGCGCCTCGCTTTTGCTCATGGGGCCGCTTGACGCCAGAAGCGTCACCGGTCTTCGGGAACGGGTATATTTGGATGCTGTTCCGCGATTGTGCTCCCCGAGGCGTCTTTCGATGGAATTGGTCGCGCCGGCATAAAAGGTTCCGTCCGCGCAGCAAAGAATATATACCCGCCATGCATCAGGCTTTTGTTTGCTGATAAGCCGCATACGGATTTATGCATACAACACCTCTGAAAATATTGCCATACGCAGTTAGGCTTTGACCAATCCGTGGACCCGTGTTAAAGGATGACCCATCGCAAAGGGAAGGGAGTTATCCGTGTTGAATTTTCTGCCAAAATGGCTGGTGGGCGCCATCGCCATGTTTTTGTTGTCCTTGAATATCCTGTTTTGGGTGTTCATTCTGTTTTTGTTTTCTTTTCTGAAATTTATTTTGCCGTTTGGGCCGCTGACCGAACGGTTCGATAAAATTCTGCTGTGGATCGCGGAAAACTGGATTTCCGGAAATGTCCTGTGGATGAAGCTGACCCAGAAAACCGTCTGGGACGTGCAGGGGCTGGATAACCTGAATTACCGGGGCTGGTATCTGGTGGTCAGCAATCATCAATCCTGGTCGGATATTTTTGTTCTGCAAAAAATACTGAACCGGCGCATCCCGCTCATGAAATTTTTCCTCAAGCGCGAATTGATCTGGGTGCCCTTTATGGGTCTGGCCTGGTGGGCCCTGGATTTCCCCTTTTTGCGCCGCCACAGCGCGGAGTATCTGAAAAAACACCCCGAACAAAAAGGAAAGGACTTTGAGACCACCAAAAAAGCGTGTGAAAAGTTTTCGCGCATTCCGACCAGCGTGATGAACTTTCTGGAAGGAACCCGGTTCACCGCGCAAAAGCACGAGCATCAGAAAAGACCTTACCGCTACCTGCTGAGGCCCAAAGCGGGCGGCATCGCGCTGGCGCTCTCCGTGCTGGGGGATAAATTCAATTCTCTGCTGGATATTACGATTGTTTATCCGGACGGCATTCCCACTTTCTGGGAATTTTTGTCCGGCGGCGTGAGGAGGGTTGTCGTTCGAATATCCTCCATTGAAATCCCTTCGCATTTTCTGAACATGGATTACGAAGGCGACAAGGAATTCCAGGCCGTCTTTCAGCAGTGGGTGCAGGATTTGTGGAAGGACAAGGATGCGCAAATCGACGCATTGCTTGCGGAGGCTAAAGCCTGATCGCGCTTTGGGCGTGGCGCTCCGGCAAATTTATAACCCCAAAAAGAAAGATTTAACCAGGTCAATGGTTTGCAGGCCCCGCTCCGGATAAACCCAGAAATATCCGGCCAAAAGCGCCAGGGTCATGACGATGGCAAAGGCGACCGCCATTCCCATCCAGTAAAGGATTCCGCCGCCTTCCTTTTTTTGCGGGAAATCGGATTTGGAGGTCCGGCGCTTTTCCGGCAATGCCGCGGATTCGGCGGATTCCCCCGGTTCATCAAACCGCACCATCGTTTCAATACTGCCCAGCGGAACCGAAATTTCCTCCTCTTCGGGCAGCGCGGCCGCGGCCGGTTCTTCCAATTCACGGGGAGAATCTCCGGAAAGCGCCTGATCAAACGCCGCTGCCGGTTCTTCGGGCGGCTTTCCCCCATCCGCGTCGGCCAACGCCGGGAGCACGGACTCATCCTCCGTCGCCTGCGCCTCCTCCCCGGTTTCCGGCGCGGCGGGAACTTCCCCCGGCTCAGGTTGGCCTTTTGAAGATGAAGCAACAACATCGCCGGATGTAAGAATATCTTCCTCGGGAAGCACCGCCTCGTCTTCGGCAATGGCGGATAAAAATTCATCCAGCTCCTGCTTCTCCCGCTTTAAATCAATCCATTCGGTTTTACCGGGCATTTCTGGTCCTCATCCATCCCTGAATTCGCCGTTTTGTCTAAATGCTTTTATTGCCCTTTGCCTTCAAAAGGCGAATTTCCTCTTTCAGGACGGCGATCTCATCCTGGAATGTTTTTTTCAGCTCCGTGAGCGCCCAGGCAAACGCTTCATTAGGCGGCAGCTCTTTCATCGCCGCGGCCAATCTCTCGGCATCTCTGCCGCCCGCCTCAGACGGCTTTTGTTCCTCCACCACCCGAATGCGGGCAAAAGGCATCTCTTCCATCAAAGCGTCCCTGCGCAACCTGTCGTCAGTCGTTTCGATTTCCCGGGCTTCGTCTTCATCCGTCATGCCTGCGGGGGCTTCTGGTTCGGCGGGTTTCTCAAGGTCGGCGCGCTCCACCCACGATCGATATTGCTCGATACTTTCCTTTAAAAAGTGGCGCCTGGTTTCCGGAGCCATATCCTCCCCGCCCGTGACCAGTTCCAGACGGCTGTAAACTGAAAAAAGCAGATCCATGGCATCCCGGCTGGTTCGCGCGCCTCTGACCCGAATGTATCTTCCCGCAAAGCGCATCATTCGCAATAATCCCTGAATGATAGAATCATCTTCGTAGAGCCGGTCCAGCCTGAGGGCTTCATCGTCCAGCCGCTCCAGAACGGAATCGCTCATTCGGGCTTCCATGGAGAAAACGATGTTTTGCAGATTTTTCAGAGGGAAGTCCGGCGGGGATGAAGCAAACAACGTAAGGTCCTCCGAAAGACTCTCCTCTTTCACGTTTTCCTCCCGGCCGACGCGGGTCCCCAGGTCTTTCAAATCATCCGGCTCAGCCCCATTTTCAGCAGCCCGGGTTGGTTTGTCCATGTCGCCGAAGATCGCCGTAAAGCGCCGGTCGATTTCCGAAAGGTAGGCGGATTTATCCCCCGCCGTGGCCGGCTCAGCAGCGGTCTGTCCGGTTTCCCGGAGAATTGAATTTTCCCGCAGGCCGTTCTGAAGGCCGGCGGCGATTTCATCCGCGATGTCGGCCCCGCCGGAATCCGTCTTCCGGGTGAGTTTTGAATCCGCCCCGAAGATGCTGTCCAAACGGCTTTCGACCGCCTCAAGAAACGACGACTCTTCATGACTGGTCATGGATTACTCCTGCCTTCCGGGGATCGCTGACGCTCTTTTGCTCCGGAATGCGCAAGCATTATAAATTAATTTTTTATTAGTTCAAGTGTTCATTCGCAAGGCCGCGAAGGAGGCTTTCCCGGGGCGGAGCAAAACCATCATTTGTCCATATAAACCCACTCAGGTTTCCCCGGCCGAGGGGATTTTCTTCAGGCGCCGCCCTACATTTTTCAGAAAGAATAGATCGGCCCGCCCGGGCAGGGTGATCTTTCTTCGGAATGGGTGAATCGTTTTCCCTATTACTCTTTGAGATAAAACTGCAATTTCAGGCTTGCAACTTCCACCAGATCGCCGTCTTTGAGATCGCAGCGGCGGTCTATGATTTTGCCGTTGACCTTGAGCTCCTTACCGCCGGCCGGCGTAATAAAGTAGCCTTCCTTCCGGCGGTTGACCATGGCGGCCATTTTGGGGGCGAACAACCCCTTCAATTTAATGGCCGATCCGTCTTCCTTTCCGATGGCGGACACTCTTTCCTTCAGTTCGTAATCTTTCTGCTCCGTTGATCCTTCCAGAACCATAAAGCCTCCGAGCGGTTCGGGAAGATTTTTGTCCGCGGCCGCGATGATTTTCTTCTGGTCGTCCGGCGCGATTACCATCGTTTCATCCATGGAGCGGCCGCGCACCGCAAACCCCTTGGTTTCCTGGGACCGGTTTTTGTCCGAGGTGATATTCAGGGTGTGCACGCCGATGAGAACCACATCGCCGTTGAACAGCTCCATTTTGGAAATTTTCTGGCCGTTCACAAAGGTGCCGTTCAGGCTGCCCAGATCTTCCAGCACAATTTTGTCGCCTTCCACCGTGATGGAGGCGTGGTGCCCGGAAACGGCCTGATTGTCAATGACAATGTCATTATCCGGCTTGCGGCCGACCGTCGTCAATTCCTTGTCCAGCGCGATTTCCTTGACCGCGGCCTCCTTGTATTTCAGTAATATTTTTGCCATAGATCACCTCCGGAAAAATTCCATGAATTTCATGATAGCCGAATACCACTTTTCCTTCCAAAGATAGCCGATCACAACGGTGATATTATCTTTCCCGCCGTTTTTGTTGGCGGCATCAATCATGGATTCACAGGCGGCGGAGGCGTTTCCCGCGGAAGAGATGATGTCCAGCGCGTCGTTGTCCGTCACCATATTACTGAATCCGTCCGTGCACAAGAGCAAAATATCGCCGTCCAGCACGGTCAGTTCATCGAGATCCGCTTCCATTTCCGGCTGAATCCCCAGGGCTTTCGTAAGAATATTCTTCATCTCCGAGAGATCGGCTTCTTCCTGCGTGATCAGATTGCGTTTGACCTGTTCCTGCACCATGGAATGATCGTCCGTCAACTGGTCCATGCTGCCGGCGCGGATCAGGTACGCGCGGCTGTCGCCGATGTGGGCGATGCTCAGTTTCCGGCCCGTGAGGAGCACCGCCACGATGGTGGTCCCCATCCCTTTGAATTGGGGCGAACTCTGGGCAACCTCGTAAACGGCCTGATTGGCCAGACGAATGGCGCAGCCGAGACGGTTGGTGGCCTCGGAAAACGAGGGATCCTGGCCGCCGATGATCTTCTGCTGCCCCTGAAAATAATCCCGAATGACGCTGACCGCCAGACTGCTGGCCTTCTCTCCGGACGCGTGGCCGCCCATGCCGTCGGCCACGACCAAAAGCCCCAGTTTCTCATCCGAATAAAAACTGTCTTCGTTGTTGGTTCTGACCAACCCCTGATCGGTTTTTCCACAGGCCGTAAGATTCAAGGGCGCCTCCTTATTTTAAACAGGCCAGCAAATCATCCGCCAACGCTTTCCCCGTCTGGTAGCGGGCCTCCACATCCTTGGCCAGAAGCTTTTCCACAATCCCCGCCATGGCGTCCGGAATTTCGGGAGACAGCTCCCGAATGGCCTGCGGCGCGGTGGTGGTGATATTATACATCAGGGTGGCAATGCTGTCGCCGTTAAAAGGTTTTTCTCCCGAAATCAGCTCATAGAGAACCACGCCCAGCGAAAACAAATCGGATCGCCCGTCCACTTTTTTGCCGGCAATCTGCTCCGGCGACATATAGCTGGGCGTCCCGAGAACCACGCCGGTTTGCGTTTTCGACGTGGCCATCACGCGGGCGATGCCGAAATCCGCGACTTTGACCTCGCCGTTCGTCAGAATCATGATGTTGGCCGGTTTGATGTCGCGATGCACGATGCCGTTGGCGTGGGCATAATCCAGGGCCGATGCGACGGAGGAAACGATCCGCACGATTTCCGGAACCGGCAGGAGATTTTCCTTTTTGGTATATTTCGCCAGGTCCGAACCGTCAAGCAGCTCCATCGCCATGTAGGCGATCTCGTAATCCTCGCCCACGTCGTAAATGGTGACAATATTCGGATGGGACAACTTGCCGGCCGCTTCCGCCTCCCGGAAAAACCTTTTCTTCACCTCGTCGATCTGTTCGGCGTCAATCTCCTCGTAGCGCAGCGTCTTGATGGCCACCTCCCGGTTGATGCGCGGATCTTTGCCCAAAAAGACGGTGCCCATGGCGCCGCGCCCCAGTTCCTTGACGACTTCGTAGCGCCCCAGCGTCGGTTTGATTTCGGTGTTCTCCATGATGACCGTGGCTTCTTTTTTGGCCCCGGAAAGGCCGAAAATCATTGTTTCCCCGGCGGTCGTCAGCTTCTTGATGCGGTCGTTGATGTCCTTGAAATCTCCGGCCTGGGCGATATGCTGGTAAACCGCCACCGCCTTGTTGAACATTCGCTTCCGCTCAAAGTCCAGGCCGAGATTGTAGAGCAGCTCTTTGACGGACTCGTCCTCCACGGGACACTTGCGGAATTTGTCAAACGCCATGTCCAGCAGGCCCTGGCCCTGAAAGGACAGACCAAGCATTTTATTGGTTTCAACGCTGTCCGCTTCCATGCGGTCCTTCGCTTTTTCCGTCAGCAGATACCGTTTGGAGACGATCACGAGGTAGCCGACGAGCAGCAGGAGCGCCGGATAAAGCGCCTTGACCCAGTACCCGTAGGCGGCAAAAAGATAAATCGTCGTGATCATCCAGGCCAGAAGCAGAACCAGGGAGACCACCGCGCTGATGCCGGCCTTGATGTGAGGAATGACCAGCGCGACGTAAAGGCCGAAGATCAGGATCATGATGAGTTCCAGCGTGAGCGCCCAATCCGGACGGGTAATGTGATCGTCGTTGATGATATTATCGATCACATTGGCGATGATGGTCCCGGGCGGCACGTTGACGGCGACCGGCGTGACCTGCATGGTGCCCAACCCCGCCGCGGAGAGCGCAATGATCACGATCTTGTCCTTGAACACCTCCGGAGCAATCTTCTTGTTGACCACGTCAAAGTACGAATAATAGGGAATCCCCTCGTTGAAGCTGATCAGCATTCTGTTGTTTTCATAAACGGGAATGCTTTTGCGGCCGAAGGTGATGTTTTTACCGGGGTGCACCTGCTTCAAATCGTAATTGAGGTACTTCAACGTCAGCTGCAGGGCGAACGATGGAAAAAGCTTCTCTTCAAAATTGACAAACAGCGCTTCGCTGCGCACCGTGCCGTCCCGGTCCGGAAAAATATTGATGTGCCCCAGCCCGAGGGCGCCCGCGGAGAATTCGGGAATCGGCGGAACGATGGCTCGGGCGGTGATGCTGTCGTCCTCGCCGGCGGAGGAAAGAGCGTTTCTCAGAAGGTCAGACGGCAGATTCGCGGCGGTTCGTCCCGTCGGCGGACCGGGCACAAAAAACAACGGCAGGACGACATTTTTGCCCTCGGCAATCGCATTGGCCAGAATCGTGTCGTTGTCGAGCCTTTTTTCGGATTCCTTCAGTGCCGTCAAAATATCTTCCAGCCCTTGCCTGGGGGAGGAAGGTTTGCTTTGAGCAACGCTTTTCTTTGGAGAAGCCGGGTTCGTTTCAGCGACGGTGGGCGGCTCAGCCGGCTCCGGTTCGCCTTCTATGGACCGGATCAGACCGCGCACTTCAACGAGCCCCTGATTGACGTCTTTTTCCGAGTAAATAATGTCCAGACCGATGACTTTGACCTGGTAGGATTGCAAAAGCTCGACCATCGAGGCGATATGAGCGCGGGGCCAGGGCCACCGGCCCAGGTTGGCGATGCTCTGCTCATCAATGGCAATGACGGCGACCGGGACCTTTGATGAAGTGACCCGCAGATTGGCCCGCAAATCATAAAGACCGTTTTCCAGCGTTTCCAGGGGACCCAAAGAAAGAAAAAAGGCGAAAAGCGTCAACAGCATTAAAACGACGCCCAGAATGAAATCGGAAATCATCGACCTGGTAATTTTCTTCATGCCCGATCCTTTTTCAGAAGAACGTGAACAACCGCAGTGAAAATTATAGCTTAAGTGATGATATCTTCTTTTTTCGTTTTCGCCGAAAGTATAGGGGGCATGTCCCGCTATGTCAAGAAAATAATAACCTTTTCCCGATTTCATGCCGGGCGTGCATGAACAGGGATACTGCCGGGCGGCCCAGAAACGCAGGCGATAAGACGGGTGTAAGCGCTACGATTTACAGACGGCTTTGCGCAGGAAGTCGCCGTGGGAACCAGGAACGATATTTCTCCATCCGGAGGGATCGGTTTTATACCGCGCGCGCAGCACGGAGCCGTCCTGATGACGGAACATCAACGACAGAATGTGCTTCCATTCCGGATGATCCTCATCGTAGCCGGAAAGCAATAGTTTACCGCTGGAATCGTATAATACGACAATGGAAAGCTTGTATTTTTTATTGGCGCAGTCCATCGTCTCGAGGTTCCTGACCACGGACAGGGCTGCCATTTCTTCGGGCAAAGACCCGTCTTTGGTTCTGGGGTGAACCATGTTTTTTCGATACACATCGCTCAGCAGCGCTCCGTCCCACACCTTCAAGAGATTCCGCTTTTCATCCTTCTCGATATTTGCCTGATCATACAAATAAATCCCGTCTTCATCCGAGTGATAAACGACCCAGTCCGGCTGATTCCTCATTTCACAGCCCGAAAAAAAGGAAATCATCGTTATCAACAGAAATAACGTTTTCGCTGCTCGCTTCATCAGACCCTTTGAAAAAGATGGAAAAAAGAGTTTTTAGTAATTTTGAGTTCGTTAATCACGTCCGTGAGGATTTTTCAAGGGGTTTAAACAACTTTCCGCCGGAGAATTTACCGAAAAACGAAGAATTGCATTTGCATTTGAACGAGACAGCTCCAAACGGGCCTGACACCGGCATGAATTTCTTGACAGCCCAAACCCGTTTTTGTACATTGCCTTCAC
Source organism: Smithellaceae bacterium (assembly GCA_028701435.1). Classification (GTDB taxonomy): domain Bacteria; phylum Desulfobacterota; class Syntrophia; order Syntrophales; family Smithellaceae; genus UBA8904. Next base: position 13,236 of record JAQVQT010000029.1, read on the forward strand.
CCACCATCAGGCACCGAAAGGGAGGAAAACATGAAGGCGCTATACTTCGACAATAATCTTCCGCGGATCGTCATGGTTCAGGCCGCATCTCTGCTGTACCGGAATGCCGCTCTTCTGCCCTTTTCACCGACACACTACGCCGAGGTGCCGGAACCGAAAATTCCCAACCCCCGCTGGCTCAAGGTGAAGAACCTGGCCTGCGGACTGTGCGGCACGGACATCCACTTCATGTTCATGGAAATGGACCCCAAGTGCTTTCCCGCGGCGACCCCGGGCATTGCCCGGAAGTACCTGGGGCACGAACTGCTCGGGGAAGTGATGGAAACGGGGAATGAAGTTGAAGGATTGAAAAAAGGCGACCGGGTTTGCCTTCGAATCGACTGGCCCTCCTGCTTCCAGATGGAAATGGACCCGCTGTGCCCGC
>JAQVQT010000224.1 GCA_028701435.1 Smithellaceae bacterium
GGCGTCCAGAGCTTCAAACCGATGATGCCGATGATGATCAGCGCGACGCTGACCAGACGCCCGGCATTTACAGGTTCTCCAAAAAGCACAATGCCCAGGATGACCGTGCCGGCAGCGCCAACTCCGACCCAGACGCTGTAAGCCGTTCCCACTGGAATGCCCTTCATGGCAATTCCCAAAAGCAGCATACTCACGACCATTGCCCCCGCCGTCCAAACCGTCGGCCAGAGCCTCGTAAAGCCTTCCGTGTATTTCAGGCCGATGGCCCACGCGACTTCAAACATGCCGGCGAAAATCAGGATAATCCAATTCATGCGCTTTCCTTTTTGTAAAAGAATAATGATGGATTGCAATCTAACACAAAAGGGCCGGACAGAAAAACAAAACTTCCGCGGTCCATTCCCATTTGCCCATGTTTCCGTCCATGTAACCCTTTAAAACTTGTATTCCTGCGGCATGGGATAGATAAGCCTATGAATTTATAAATGATTATACCGCTATATCTTTGCGATTTACGATGGCCGGCGCAAGGAGATCTACATGTTCACCTTTGCCAAAAAATCCGCATTTGTAAGCAAAAAATAACTGCGTTCGAAGCGGACATAAGGTATACTTCAGCCCTCAGATTTCCACAATTGCGAATGCATCGGCATCTTTGGAACAGGGCTGATGGATCAAAATATGCGGCATCGATCAATGCTTTTTACGTCACTAAAAAAAGGAGGTGTCTTACAGAAATTCTGAAGGAGATGTTGTGAAAAACGGGTTTCCAGAAAAACTTGATCCACAAATCAGCCTATCGGAGAAAAGGAGAAATTTATGAAGAAGATATTGCTCATCATAATGATCGTGTTCTCAGCCTTTGTAATGGCAATTCCGGCTGGTGCTGCAGCCAATCCCGGTTTTGATGATAAAGAAATTCGCATAGCTCAGTTCGGCCCTCAGACAGGTCCTGCCGCTCCCTGGGGCGCGGTGGCGCGCGGTGGCGCTCTGCTGGCTGAAATTGTGAACGCGGAAGGCGGCATCCACGGCCGCAAAATCAAATATTTCATTCGGGATGATCAGTATAGCCCCGCGGTGGCTCAGATGGTGGTCAAGGAGCTGGTGGACAAACACGGCATATTTGCCTTCACCGGCGGTGTTTCCGGGGCCGGAGGGCACGCGGTGAAAGATTATCTGGCGGCCAATAAAGTCCTTTGGGTCGTTCCGGGGACCGCCGCGCTCAACACCGTGGCCGACAGGGACAAAGACGGCATACCGAGCCGTTACCGTTACTGCTCGTACCCCCTGTTTGAGGATGAGGCGAGCATTGTCACAAAGTATGCCGTGGAAAAACTAAAATACAAGAAAATCGGCATTGTTTACCAGAATGACGTGTTCGGAAAAGGCGGGCTGACCGGTTTGCGGCAGCGTCTGGCAACCTACAAGATGAAGCCCGCCGAAGAAGCTGCGGTGGAGCCCGGTGAAAAAGATCTGACCTCGCAGATGCTCCGGATGAAAAATTCCGGCGCGGAATGCGTTCTCATGTGGGTCAGCCCGACCCTGGCGGTCATCACGCTCAAAACCGCCAAGACGGTCGGCTACAAGCCCCAGTGGATCGCTTTCGACGGCCTTTCCGACTATCAGATGATGTACAAAATTACCGGAGGCCTCTTTGAAGGTGTGATCACCGCGGCGTTCGTGCCGCCCATGGACTCCAATGAACCGCTCGTTGTCAAATACCGGGAAGCCGCCAAGAAGTACGCGCCCGAAGAAACCTGGGGGACCTACGTGCTGGCGGGCATCATGTTCATGGAGCCTCTGATCGAGGCCCTCAAGCGAACCGGCCCGAATTTAAGCACGGAAGCCGTCATCACCGAACTCAATAAATTCAAAAACTGGAAGGGTCTGGGGGCGCCGATCACCTGGACACCGCAGGTTCACCAGGGCACCGACTCCGTCCAGATTCAGAAATGCGGCCCCAAGGGCAGCTACATTCTGCTTCAGGACTGGACAAAGAACGAATTGGCCACCTGGAAAAAGAAAAAATAGAAAAGCAGGGCAGGCGGGGTCCGAATATCCCGCCTGCCTGTTTATTTCCCAAAGATATTCCTTGCTATTTATACAGATTGCCTGTATTCACCCCACATTGAATAGCGAAGACCATTGACCTTCCCACCTTTCTTCATCAGAAATTTGTTAAGGATAATCCCGCTAATCACAACAGGATCCGCGCCGTGTTTGAGGCCTGTCTTTCAAGCGCTGTAATCAGCGTTTGCGGGAATCAGCCTTTACCAGCCTTATAACGGTTTTGCATCGGATGGAATTTAAACAGATGCTGGTAACATCATATAAAGGAAAAAGAATGAGTTTTAAGAAGTTTCAGTTGAATGAAAAAATTATGGCGGGAGTATCCGCCGCCGGCTATCGGGAGCCGACCCCCATCCAGGACCAGTCCATCGCGGCGATCCTCGAAGGCCGGGACATCATGGGACTGGCCCAGACCGGAACGGGAAAGACCGCAGCCTTTGTACTGCCGATTTTACAGCGCCTGATGTCGGGAAAACAGGGCCAGATTCGCGCCCTGATCCTTGCTCCCACGCGGGAATTGTCCGAGCAAACCCATGAGGCGATTCGCGAGCTGGGACAAAAGACCCGTCTTTCCAGCGCGACCATCTATGGAGGCGTTAGCATACAGAACCAGATCAACAAACTGCGTTCACGCGTGGATATTGTTTCGGCCTGCCCGGGCAGATTGCTTGACCACATCGGCCGCGGCACCATTGACCTCTCCGGCGTTGAAGTGCTTGTTCTGGACGAAGCCGATCACATGTTTGACATGGGCTTTCTGCCGGAAGTGCGAAAGATCGTCAAACATCTGCCGGCCCATCGCCAGACCCTGCTTTTTTCCGCCACCATGCCGCGGGAGATTCGCAGCCTGGCGGATGACCTGCTTTGCCGTCCCGTGCATGTCGAGATCGGACACATCGCCCCGGCGATGACCGTTTCCCACACCTTTTACCCCGTGCAGATGGACCAGAAAACCGCTCTGCTCAAAGATATTCTGGAGAAAACCGAGACATCATCCGTGCTGGTTTTTACCCGGACAAAATCGCGCGCCAAAAACCTGGCCGAACAACTCAACCGGGTAGGGCATAAAGTGACATCCCTGCACGGCAACCTCACGCAGCAGAAACGCAAACAGTCCCTGGACGGCTTTCGGGACGGCCGCTACGAGGTCATGGTCGCGACGGACATCGCCGCCCGCGGCATCGACGTCACGCGGATTTCGCACGTCATCAACTACGACATGCCCGCGACCGCCGATGCCTACACGCACCGCATCGGCCGAACCGGACGCGCCGAGAGAACCGGCGATGCGTTTACCTTCATCACCGGACAGGACGGCGAACT
>JAQVQT010000225.1 GCA_028701435.1 Smithellaceae bacterium
AAAAGGGAGCCTCCGGGTTCCCTTTTTTTTGAAGCGGTGACTCCCGGCTGCGCGGGCGGGTCCGTGAAGAGCAAAAAAAATTGATGTTTGTTTTTTTCTATGCTAGCAGAAGCATAAATTGATCCATTCATAACGGGAGATGTTGCATGTCACAAACGGTTACCCCCTATCTGGAGATGTCCCAGGCGATCATGGAAGCGGGCGGCGAGGCGCTGAAGAAATGCTACCAGTGCGGCACGTGCTCCGGCACCTGCCCCTGGACGCCGATCACCCATTTCAATATCCGCAAGCTCGTGCGCTACGGCCAGTTGGGCCTGGACGGCATCGAGGAGTTTATGTGGGGCTGCTCCACGTGCCGGTTCTGCGTGGAACGCTGCCCGCGGGGCGTCGAACTCATCGATATCGTAACGGCCATCCGCAACGTGTACAGCGGCGGCGGTATGCTGCCGCAGAGCCTGCGCGCCTTTGTCGGATCCCTCTCGGCCCGCGGCAATCCCTGGTCCGGCGATCCGGCCGCGCGCAATGACTGGGCCAAGGGGAAATATCCCGTTTATACGCCGGGTATGGATTATCTGTTCTGGACCTGCTGCACGGTGTGTTACGATCCCCGCAACACGAGGCTTGCCAAAGCGGCGTCGGAAATTCTGAATCTGGCCGGCGTGAGCTGGGGGATGCCCTCGGCCGACGTCAACTGCTGCGGCGAGAGCCTGCGCAAGGTGGGCGACGCGGAGCTGTTCGAGCGGCTCAAAAACAAAAACCTCGATTATTTCAAATCCAATGAGGTTTCCAGAATCCTTACCGTCTCCCCCCATTGCCTGGCGACGTTCAACAACGATTACGGCGCGGACTATGACGTCACGCATTTGAGCGAACTGATGTCTCAATGGATCAAGGACGGAAAACTCGTTCCCAAAAAGGATTTCGGCGGCCTGACCGTGACCTATCACGATCCGTGCTACCTGGGCCGGCACAGCAAGGTGTACGACGCGCCCCGAGACATCCTCCGGGCTCTTCCGGGCGTAACGTTTGTCGAGATGGAGCGCAACAGTGAAGAAAGCATGTGCTGCGGAGGCGGGGGCGGCGGATTGTGGACGGAGAAAGCCAAAGGCGAACGCCTGAGCGATTTGCGCATTGAGGAAGCCATGGGGACCGGCGCGACGGTGCTGGCGACGGCCTGCCCGTACTGCATCACCATGTTTGAAGACAGCGTGCGGACGCTCAATGTTGACGGGCAGATTCAGATTCGGGATGTGACGGAGCTCCTTCTCGAAAGCCTGGAAATCAACATCGACGAACCGGTCGGAGACGCTTGCGCCATTTGACGGGGAAGCGGCCGGACCATCGGCGCGGGACTCCCGAATGGACGGAGCCGCGGCGCCGGTGTTTTGATGACAGAACGGAAACGGCCCGGACGGGCGGTTTTTCAAGGAAAGAAAGCTAGGAGAAGGTATGAGCAGAATTGGTGTTTTTGTTTGCCACTGCGGATTGAATATAGCGAAAACCGTGCGGGTAAGCGAGCTGGCGCAGTTTGCCTCCACCCTGCCGGATGTGGTTGTTGCGAAGGACTACAAATTTATGTGCTCCACGCCCGGCCAGGAGATGATCGCGAACGACATAAAGGAACACCGGCTGGACCGCGTGATCGTCACGGCCTGTTCGCCGCTGATGCACGAGCAGACGTTCCGCAAGGTGCTGGCCGCCTCCGGTCTCAACCAGTACCTGTTGACCATTGTGAATATCCGCGAACAGGTTTCCTGGGTGACGCATGATATGGACGAAGGCACCGCCAAGGCCAAGGCGCTGCTGAACGGCGCGGTAAACCGCTCCCGGCTGCTGATGCCGCTCACCTCGCGTGTGATCGACGTCAACCCGGATGTCATGGTGGTCGGCGGCGGCATTGCCGGAATCCAGGCGGCGCTGGAGCTGGCCAACACGGGCAGAAAAGTATATCTCGTCGAAAAGAATTCCACCATCGGCGGCCACATGGCGCAGTTCGACAAGACCTTTCCCACGCTCGACTGCTCCGCCTGCATTCTCACGCCCAAGATGGACAGCGTGCTCCAGCATAAGAACATTCAGCTCATGACCTTCTGTGAAGTGAGCGAGGTCAAGGGCTTTGTCGGAAACTTCGACATCACCGTCCGTCAGAAAGCGCGCTATGTAGATCACGACAAATGCAACGCGTGTCTCGCCTGCACGGAGAAATGCCCCGGCAAGAGTGTGTCCGAATGGGATGAAGGCCTGGTGAAGCGCAAGGCCATTTACATTCCTTTCCCGCAGGCCGTGCCGCAGAAGCCGGTCATCGACCGGGAGGCCTGCACCTTTTTTAAAAAAAGCAAATGCCGCCTCTGCGAGAAAGTCTGCGAGCAGAAAGCCATTGATTTCGATGAGCAGGACACCTTCACCACGGTAAAAGTCGGCGCGGTTATTGTGGCCACCGGGTATGACCTCATGGACACGAGGGATTTGATTCAGTACGGCTACGGAAAATATCCCGGTGTGTACAACGCGCTCGAGGTGGAGCGGCTCTTCAATTCCGCCGGACCCACGAGCGGCAAAGTGACGCTGCGCGATGGCAGAGAGCCCCAGGCGATCGCCATTCTGCACTGCATCGGCAGCCGCGACAAGAACAGCTACGAGCACTGCAGCCGCGTGTGCTGCATGTATTCGCTGAAATTCGCGCATTTGTTCAAGGAAAAAACGTCCGCGGATGTCTATCAGTTTTACATTGATATCCGCGCAGCCGGCAAGGGCTATGAGGAATTTTACAACCGCATCATTGAAGAGGACGTGAAGTTTATCCGCGGCAAGGTGGCCCGCGTGGCGAAAAGCGTGGACGAACCGGACCGTCTGGTGGTGGAAGCGGAAGACACCATCACGGGGAAGTTCATCCGGCTGCCCGTGGACATGGTCGTGCTGTCGCCGGCCATGATTCCGCGCTCGAACGCCAAAGACGTCGCGCGGTTGTTTAATCTGAGCACGGACAAGCAGGGTTTTTTCATGGAGCGCCATCCCAAGCTGGCGCCGCTGGCCACGATGTCGGAAGGCGTCTTCATCGCCGGAGTCTGCCAGAGCCCGAAGGACATTCCCGACACGGTGGCGCAGGCCAACGGCGCGGCGGCGGAAGCCCTGACTATTGTCGTCAAAGACAAGATGGAACTGGAAGCCACGACGGTGATGGTCAATCCGGCCTCCTGCTGCGCCTGCCAGAACTGCGTGCGTGTCTGTCCCTACGGCGCGCCGTTCTTCAACGAACAGAAGGGCGTATCCGAAATCAACGAGGCGCTGTGCAAGGGCTGCGGGCTGTGCGCGTCCGTCTGCCCGTCCTCGGCGATTATCGCGAGGCATTTTACCAACGATCAGGTGCTGGCGGAAATGGAAGG
>JAQVQT010000030.1 GCA_028701435.1 Smithellaceae bacterium
GCTTCAGCGTAACGCGCATACATCCGGAACAAATCGCCGACAAAGAGTCCGGCTTCATCGCCGCCGGTTCCCGCCCGGATTTCCAGAAAGACGTTTTTGTCGTCGTTGGGGTCTTTGGGCAGAAGCAGGACCCTGATTTTTTCCTGCAGGTCGGCAAGCTCCTGCTGCAATTGGGCTGTCTCCTCTTTGGCCATGGCTTTCAGCTCTTCATCGTTTTCGGCCAGCAGCTCCTGATTTTCGGCAAGACTTGTTTTTGCTTTTTCATACCGGCGAATGGTTTCCACCAGAACGGTTAAGTCCGAGTGTTCCTTCGCGTATTTCTGATACAGCCCCTGTTTGGAAGCTACCTGGGCATCGGAAAGCAGTCCTTCCAGTTCCCGGTAACGGAGCTCAATATCGCGAAGTTTATTCAGTAATATATCCATATACTCAATTCATTTATCTTGTAATTTTATTGCCGGCTGTGAGGGGAAGATGCATTTACAGCCCTCCTCCATATTGGTGAGGACGCAGCTATAAATGCCGGGAAAGTTTTGATCTGTTGATCATGAGGACAAAGTCCAAAGGGTCTGCCTGCCGGCAGAAAGCTAATCCTATGCTTTTTTTGTTGTTTTCTTTGTGGGCGTTGCGGTTTCGGCTTTCGGCGCGTATTTCCTTTTGAATTTTTCCACGCGTCCCGCCGTGTCGATGATTTTCTGCTTGCCGGTCATGAACGGATGGCAGTTGGAGCAGATTTCAATCTTGATGTCCTTTTTGGTGGAGCGTGTTTCAATTACATTGCCGCAAACGCACGTGATGGTGGTTGCTTTGTAGTCCGGATGAATCCCTGCTTTCATTGATCTTTTCCTCCCGGCTCCCGGTCGTCCATGCCGATCATGAGCCTCTGTCATTTTAACAAGATGTGCTGCCTATACCATAAACTTTGAAAATTCAAGATCTTTTATAATCGAGAACTTTGCAGAACGTCGTAAAACTACACATTTGTCATTCCCGCGCAGGCGGGAATCCAGTATTATCAAATGTTTTCTGGATTCCGGGTCGCGCTTCGCTTGCCCGGAATGACGGCAAGGAGCCATTACGAATTCATGGAATCCAGGAATTCCTGATTGGTGTCCGTCTTCTTGATCTTTCCGATGATGAATTCCATCGCGTCCACCGGGTTCATTTCCTGCAGCAGACGCCGCAGAATCCAGACGCGGTTGAGATTGGCTTTGGGAATCAGCAATTCTTCCTTGCGCGTGCCGGAGCGGATCAGGTCAAAGGCCGGGAAGATTCGGCGGTCGGCGATGCGGCGGTCCAGATGCAGTTCCATGTTGCCGGTGCCTTTGAACTCTTCGAAAATGACTTCGTCCATTCGGCTGCCGGTGTCGATGAGCGCCGTGGAGATGATGGTGAGCGAGCCGCCGTTTTCAATGTTGCGGGCCGCGCCGAAAAAGCGCTTGGGCTTGTGCAGGGCGTTGGAATCCACGCCGCCGGAAAGCACCTTGCCGGATGGCGGCACGACCGTGTTGTAGGCGCGGGCCAGCCGCGTGATCGAGTCGAGCAGGATAACGACGTCTTTTTTGTGCTCCACCAGGCGCTTGGCTTTTTCAATGACCATTTCGGCAACCTGGACGTGGCGGGTGGCCGGTTCGTCGAACGTCGAGGAAATGACTTCGCCTTTCACGCTGCGCTGCATGTCGGTGACTTCTTCGGGGCGCTCGTCGATCAAAAGCACCATCAGGACGACTTCCTTGTGATTGGCCGTGATGCTGTGGGCGATGTCCTGCAGCAGAACCGTTTTCCCGGCGCGCGGCGGGGAGACGATGAGCGCGCGCTGCCCCTTGCCGATGGGGGCGAATAAATCCAGGGTTCGAGTGGAGTAGTTTTCGGAATCGAATTCCAGATTGAGTTTGTCCTGGGGATACAGGGGCGTGAGGTTGTCGAACAGGATTTTATCGCGGGCCTGCTCCGGGCTTTCAAAGTTGACTTCATCAACTTTCAGCAGGGCAAAGTATTTTTCGCCCTCCTTGGGGGGACGGACTTCGCCGGAAATCGTGTCGCCGGTGCGAAGATTGAAGCGGCGGATCTGCGAGGGGGAAATGTAGATGTCGTCCGGGCTGGGCAGATAGTTGTAATCCACCGCGCGCAGGAAACCGAACCCGTCCGGCAGAATTTCCAGAACGCCGGAACCGGAGATGACCCCGTTTTGCTCCGCCTGGGTTTGCAGAATGGCAAAAATCAGGTCCTGACGCCTCATGCCGCTGGCTCCGGGTACTTCCAGCTCCTTGGCCAGATTGTTGAGCTCGCTGATGGGCAGCCTTTTGATGTCTTCGATGTTCATAAATTTTTCCTTATTGAATGAATGACAGGCTCGATATTGAAGGGGTGAACGTGTGTGTCTGCATTAATTTTCCGGAAGCAAACGAGGAGGCTCGCAATCTTAAAGCAGGTACGGATTTAATATCGGCTTGTTTATTTGAATACTTGAATCGCTCCAACAGGCAGGGCTCGTAGAGCCTCTGACGAATTCGCCGCTACGCTATATGAAACATCGGCGGCTGTCAAGGGATTTTCTTGCTGGGGCAGGCGCGATGATTTCCCCCGGAAATCATAATAAGTTTTCTCTTGATTCCTGGGCCGCGCTGAACTAAATGAAATTAATAAATTTTTTTGACGAGAGGATAATGAGAACATGAAAGAGGCAAACCCCGAAGAAGGGAAGGACAAGTCCAAGGGTGCCGGTCCCGGCGAAATTTGTCTGGAGGACCTGAACCCGGATCTGAAGGCGGCCTGCGCGCGCGCCGGATGGACGTCTCTGGTGCCGGTGCAGGCCATAGCCATTCCTTTTCTGCTGGCCGACCGTGATGTCATGATTCAATCACGAACCGGCAGCGGGAAAACAGGCGCTTATCTGCTGCCGATTCTGCAGAAAATCGATACGCATAAAAACGCCGCCCAGGCGCTGGTCCTGGTTCCCACCCGCGAACTGGCCCTGCAGGTTTCCCGGGAAGCGCAGATGTTGACCCAGGGGACCGAACTCAAGACGGCGGTGGTTTACGGAGGCGTCGGCTACGGTCCGCAGCTCGATGCCTTTCGGGCAGGCGCTCAACTGGTGGTCGGCACGCCGGGACGCATTCTCGATCACCTGCTTAAGAACGCCCTGACGCTGGATCATCTGAGAATGCTGATTTTTGACGAAGCGGACCGGATGCTCTCCATGGGATTTTACCCGGACATGGTCAAAATCCGTAAATATATCCCGACGGGCAAAATCGCGAGCAGCATGTTTTCCGCCACGTTTCCGCCGCAGGTGATTCGCCTCGCCGGCCAGTTTTTGCGCGATCCCGAACTGCTGAGTTTAAGCGGCAATGAAGTGCATATCGCAGAAAGCGCGCATATTTATTATCTTGTGCCGGGGATGCGCAAGGAGCGTTCGCTGGTGAGGATTATTGAAGTCGAAAATCCAGCCTCGGCCATTATCTTCTGCAACACGAAAGACACGGTTCATTACCTGTCCGTCGTCCTGAAACGCTTCGGGTACGACGCGGACGAGCTCAGCTCGGATCTGGCTCAAAGCGCGAGGGAAAAAGTGATGGCACGGGTGCGGCGCGGCGCGCTGCGCTTTCTGGTGGCCACCGATGTGGCGGCGCGGGGCATCGACATTCCCGATTTGTCGCATGTGTTTCAGTACGAGCCGCCGGAAGATCCGGAAGCTTACATTCACCGCGCCGGCCGCACCGGGCGGATGGGATCCAGCGGCGTGGTCATTTCGCTCGTTGCGGAAATGGAAAAATTCAAGATCCAAAGCATTGCGCGTTTTTACAATATTTCCATGGAAGAACGCTCCCTGCCCGGCGATGAGGAGCTGGAGCGGGTGGTTACCGAAAGGATTACCGCTCTTCTGGAGGCCCGACTGCGCGGCCGCGACAACATCCAGATTGAGCGCATGCAGCGCTTTCGGCCGCTGGCGCGCAATCTGGCTCAGTCCGAAGATGAGCTGGCCATCATCACCATGCTTCTCGACGATTACTACCAGCAGTCTCTGCATACGCCGCCCGCTCAACCTGCGGCGGACGACGTGGAGGAAGTGGTTTTTTCCGGGTCGAAACCGAAGCCGAAGCCCCAGCTCCATCGCCCGGATAAAAGGCCGCGGTCAAGAAACCGGAAAGAGAAAAAGCCGCAGCCGTAAGGTGTTGACTTTTCAGGCGCCGTGATTTAATACCCAGAGTAATTCCAAGAGAAAACACAGGGGATTTGTGAGGCCATGAAGAAGAAGGATTTATTGAATAAACCCGTTGAACACATCGACATCACGAAGATCAACGCCGTGGACATGATCAGGGCCATGAAGAAAATGTCCTTTTCCGCACGCGACCTGGCCTCAGCCGCCGAACTTTACGACCGGATGCTCAAAGAGAAAAACTGCGCGGTGATTCTGACGCTGGCCGGTTCGACCAGCGCGGCGGGCTGCATGCAGGTGTATGTGGACCTGGTGAAAAACAACATGGTGGACGTGATTGTGGCAACCGGCGCGTCGATTGTGGATATGGACTTCTTTGAAGCCCTGGGCTTCCGGCACTACCAGGGAACGCCGTTCATGGACGACAAGCTGCTGCGCAGCCTGTATATCGACCGCATCTATGACACGTTCATCAGTGAAGACGATTTGCAGCACTGCGACCAGACCATCAAGAAAATCGCCGATGCGCTTCCGGCGCGTCCCTATTCATCGCGTGAATTCATCGCCGAAATGGGCAAATACCTGACGAAGCACGCCAAAAAGAAAAATTCTCTGGTGCAGGCGGCCTACGAAAACGATGTGCCGATCTTCTGTCCCGCGTTTTCGGACAGCTCCGCCGGCTTCGGCCTGGTGCTGCATCAGGTGGAGCGCCCGGACCATCACCTGTCCATCGATTCCGTCAAAGACTTCCGGGAGCTGACCGAAATCAAAATCAAGGCCGGTACCACCGGGCTTTTGATGATCGGTGGCGGCGTGCCGAAAAACTTCGCCCAGGATACCGTTGTTTGCGCCGAGATTCTCGGGCATAACGTGACCATGCACAAATACGCCGTCCAGATTACCGTGGCGGATGTCCGCGACGGCGCCTGCTCCAGCTCAACGCTCAAAGAAGCCAATTCCTGGGGCAAGGTGGATTCCTCCTGCGAACAGATGGTGTACGCGGAAGCCACCACGGTTTTGCCCCTGCTGGCGAGCTACGCCTATCACAAGGGAAGCTGGAAAAAGCGCAAAAAACGGGCGCTGTCCCGGATTTTTGCCGGCGATCCCGGAAACCTTAAGAAGAAGCCTTAGATTCTCAATCAAAAAAACGGGTGTTTCCAGCCCGTCTTCCTATCAGCGTCAGTGGGTTTATGAAAAACGGCCGTTCCCTCATGGAACGGCCGCGCGTGACGTTCCACCTTCATGGCATGACAAGACAAATCTTTTTGCAGTAAAGCGCCATTGCATCGGAAACCGTTTCTCACTACTTTTTTTAAAAGGAGGGTTCTATGGGCAATGTTTACCTGGAAAAGCCGTGGTTGAAGAATTATGACAAACACGTTCCACCTGAACTCCGGTATGAAGAGAAAAGTTTTACCGATTTATTCTCGGAAGTTGTCGCCAGGTATCCCGATAAGACCGCTCTCATTTACCTGGGGCGATCGCTGACTTTCCGGGATGTCGATGTTCTTTCCAACCAACTCGCCCATTTTTTCATCAAAAGCGGCCTGAAGCCCGATGACGTCATTGGCATGCATTTGCCCAATATTCCGGCGCACTATATTGCCGTGTTGGCGGCGCAAAAGGCCGGATGCATTACCACGGGCCTGTCTCCGCTGATGACGGCGCATGAGATGGCGCACCAGCTCGCGGATTCGGGGACGAAAATAGTCTTCACGGTGGACGTGCTTTATTCCAAAGTAGCCGAAGTGGCCGGGAAAGCCCCTTTTTCGACCGTGGTGGTTTCGGAGATTGCCGACTTTCTTCCCGGTGTGAAGCGTGTGCTGGGGAAGCTTTTGAAAAAGATTCCCACGGCGGAGGTGAAACCCGTTCCCGGGAAGACGGTTTTGCGCTTCATGGAGGCTTTGAAGGGAATGCCCAAAGACCGTGTGGCGGTCAAAAGGACGTTCGATGACACGATATTCATGATGTACACGGGGGGCACCACGGGGCCGGCCAAAGGGGCCCTGCTGACCCAGCGAAGCTACCTGAGCAATCGTCAACAGACACTTGCCTGGCTGGACATCAAGCCGGAGGATATCGCCCTTTCCGCCTTTCCCCTTTTTCATATCGCGGGGCTTGCCCTTGGCGGATTCACGATGACCCAGGGGGTTACCCAGATCTGCGTGCCCAACCCGCGCGATACACACTTTATCATTGAGGCGCTGAAAAAATACCGCCCCACCTTCTTCGTGAACGTTCCCACGGTCTTTTTTGAACTGCTGAAAAAGCCCGAGTTCAAAGCGCTCGATCTCAAGGGACATCTCAAGTGGTGCATGAGCGCCGCCGCGCCGTTCCCGGCGGAGAACATCAAAGAACTCGAATCGATCATCGGCGAGGGAAATTTCATCGAGCTCTACGGCATGACGGAGATGTCGCCGGTGATGATCTGCAATCCCCTCAAAGGCAAGAAAAAACCGGCGTCCATCGGCATGCCGTTTCCCGACACGGTGGTTCAGCTCCTCGATACGGCGACCGGGAACCCTGTGGCGCCGGGCGAACCGGGTGAGATCGTCATCCGCGGACCGCAGCTCATGCGGGAGTATTTCAACAAGCCCGAAGAGACCGCCAACGCCGTCCGTAACGGATGGATGCACACGGGGGACGTGGCGAAGATGGACGAGGACGGCTACTTTTATCTGGTGGACCGGGTGAAGGACATGGTGATCGTGTCCGGATTCAAAGTCTTTACCCGGGAGCTGGACGAAATCCTGGTGACGCACCGGGATGTTCAGATGGCGGCCAGCATCGGCCTGCCCGATCCGGAGCGTCCGGGATCGGAGCGCGTGGGCTGCGCCATCGTCCTTCATGAAGGCGTGGAAAAAACCGATGCAAAGAAAGAAGAGATTCGCGCCTTCCTCAAGGAACGGATAGCGCCCTACAAGATGCCGCGCGTCATCGAATTTATGGACGAGCTTCCCACAAGCGGCGTGGGCAAGGTGCTCAAGCGCGAATTGAAAAAAATGATGTCGGTCTAACGCCGCCGGCGGCGAAATGCCGCTGGACCGCTTTTGCCCCTGATGCGGCAACCGGGTTCTTTGTATAGGGCGTAACAAACGGCGTCTTTACAATTTACGCTTTCCCGGGCGTTTCTTTGATGTAAACGTCTCGCTGCGGAAAGGGAATTTCAACGCCTTTTTCCCGGAAGCGGCGGGCGATTTCATAATAGAGCCGGCTTTTGAGCACGCCGGGGCGGTTGATGTATTCCCGCGTCCAGACGCGCAGGTTGAACATCATGGCGCTGTCGGCAAAATCCGAAAAAAGCACGTCGGGTTTGGGGTCTTTAAGTACGCCGGGTTCGTCCAGCGCGATTTCCAAAAGGAGTTTCCTGACGGTCTCCGGGTCTTCTTTGTAGGCGACTCCCACGGGGAAATTGAAACGGACGTTGCGGTCGGTGTGGCTCCAGTTGATGACCGTTTCGGAAATAAACTGCGAGTTGGGCACGATGATGGAGATATTGTCGTTGGTGGTGATCGTGGTTGCGCGCATCGAGATGTCCACCACGTCGCCCGCCACATTTGCCACTTCGATCCGGTCGCCCACCTTGATGGGCCGCTCGAAAAGAATGATGAGGCCGCTGACGAAATTGTTGGTGATGTTTTGCAGACCGAAACCGATGCCGACGCCCAGGGCGCCCAGCAGGATGGTCAGGCTGCTCAGATTGATCCCCGCGGTTTGCAGGATGACGACGAAGCCCACGACCAGAACCAGGTATTTGACCATGGAACCGATGGCGACGCGCACGCCCAGTTCCATCCGGCTTTTCGCCAGCAGGCGGTGGGCGATGAGTTTATGGAGCGCCGAGGCCGCCGTGGCCAGAATCACCGTCGCCAGAATCAGGTAAAGCAGCGTCCAGAGGGTAAAGGTCGCGTCTCCCATTTTAAACAGCGGAATGTGGAGCGCCTCCGCGATTTTTTGCATCCACTCGGTTATGCCGTCCATCTGTGCCTCCTGAAACGGAAAGAAAACGGGAATGAAAAGGGACGCCGGAATCCGGAAGGGCTGATTCGGCGGCGTTCCCACCTTTCAAAAAATTCGAAAATTACTCCTCCCGGCGGGCTTTCATCTGACGCTTCGTCGCGTCCAGCTCCATCTTGCGCAGGCGCACGCTCTGCGGGGTCACTTCCACCAGTTCGTCTTCGGCGATGAACTCGATGGCCTGATCGAGCGACAGAATCCGCGGCGGCCGCAGGATCACGGTGGCGTCCGAGGTGGAGGCCCGCATGTTGGTGAGCTTCTTTTCTTTGACGATGTTGACGTTGAGGTCCTGCGGACGGTTGCGTTCGCCCACGATCATGCCCGCGTACACATCCGCGCCGACGTCCACGAGCATTTCGCCGCGGTCTTCCATGGCGTAGCTGGCATAACCCGTCACGCGGCCGGCGCGGTCGGCCACCAGCACGCCCGTGTTGCGCTGGGGAATGGCGCCGAACCACGGCGCATAGTCTTCCAGAAGGGAATTCATCACGCCGCCGCCTTTCGTATCGGTCAGAAACTGGCCGCGAAATCCGATGAGGCCCCGCGAGGGAATCAGAAATTCCATGCTGACGCGGCCGCTGCCCTTGTTGACCAGGCTTTCCAGCCTTCCTTTGCGGATGGAAAGCTTTTCCGTAATCCGGCCCACGAACTCTTCGGGGATGTCCAGAAACAGACGCTCCACCGGTTCGAGAGTTTTGCCGTCCTCCTTCCGGGTGATCACCTGCGGTTTGGATACGGTCATCTCAAATCCTTCGCGGCGCATGGTTTCAATCAGGACGGCCATCTGCAGTTCGCCCCGCCCGCACACTTCAAACGCGTCGGTGCGGTTCAGTTTTTTGATCCGGACCGCTACATTGCGCAGCGCTTCCTTTTCGAGCCTTTCCAGAAGATGGCGGGACGTCAGGTATTTGCCTTCCCGGCCGGCAAAGGGCCCGTCGTTGACGTAAAAGATCATGGAAACCGTCGGTTCGTCCACCATCAGCCGGGGCAGGGCCTGCGGATGCTCGTCCGACGAGATCGTATCGCCGATGGTGACGTTATCCACGCCGGCCAAAGCGAGAATGTCTCCCGACTCCGCTGACGTGGCCGGTTTTCGGGTCAGCCCGTAAAATGTGTAAAGCGCCGAGAATTTTACGCCGGGGACGATCCGGTCCTTGGCGCAAAGGCTGTAAAACTGGTTCATTTCCAGCCGTCCGGATTGCAGGCGGCCCACGGCGATCTGGCCGACGTAGGGATCGTAATCCAGGTTCGTCACCAGAAACTGCGTATGGGCGTCGTCGTCGCCCGCGGGAGCGGGGATGGATTCAAGGATTGCCTGTAAAAGCGGCTGCAGATCGGAGCTGTCGTCGCCCAGGGTCTTGTGGCTGACGCCGGTTTTGGCGTTGGTGTATAGAATCGGAAACTCAATCTGATGTTCTTCGGCGCCCAGATCGATAAAGAGATCGTAGGTTTCGGAGATGACTTCCTCGATGCGCGCGTCGGGCCGGTCGATCTTGTTGATGACGAGAATAATCGGCAGATGAAGGGCCAGCGCTTTTTTTAAGACGAAGCGGGTCTGGGGGAGCGGCCCTTCGCTCGCGTCCACCAGCAGCATGGCGCCGTCCACCATATTGAGGCTGCGTTCGACTTCGCCTCCGAAATCGGCATGCCCCGGTGTATCAACGATATTGATTTTGACGCCCTGATATTCCACGGCCGTGTTTTTCGCCGCAATCGTGATGCCGCGCTCCTTTTCCAGGGCCATCGAGTCCATCACGCGGTCTTCCACGGCCTGGTTGGAGCGGAAAATGCCGGTCTGCTTGAGCATGGCGTTGAGCAGCGTGGTCTTTCCGTGATCGACATGGGCAATGATCGCGACATTTCTCAAGTGTTCTTTTTTCATTCTTCTCTTTCTATCCGGTCGTCAATGGGAAGGTGTTTTCGAACTGAACGAATCGAATCGCAACCGCTGGAATGTTCCGCCTGATAGTTTTTTTGGCGGACGGGTTTTCCCATAGCAAAATATCGCCGATTAAACCACTGATTTTTTTTCAGGTTTCCTTCCGTATCCCTGGCTTACACTATTCCCTGCGTTTGTTGACGTACTCACCATGAAAAGAACAGTGAAAAGCGACGAGTGGAAAGCGCAAAGAGGAAAAACTCATTGCTCATCACTTTTCCCTATTCCCTATCCACCATCCACCATCCACTGTTTTTTCTCCCGGGCCTTTACAAATCATCCTTGAATTACTATACTTTTGGCGTAGTCAAAAAAACGCATTCGAGAGGCGCAGGAAATGACCTACATCAAAATTAATTTCGGCGGTAATTTTGAAGACGAATTCCAGAAAGCGGTGGACGAAGTTTTCCATCTGGTTCGCCCGGCCTTCAAAAATTATGAATGCATCTGGCGTCCCGGCGTGGATGTCTGCGAATCAGCGGACGAAGTGATTGTGCTGGCCGATATGGCGGGGCTGAACAAGGAAGAACTGCACATTGAAGTGAATCGCCTTAAAATGAAAATTTCCGGCGTTCGCAAAGCCATTCAGCTTTTGCAAAATGCCCGGTATCGCCAGGCGGAAATTCCGCACGGGTATTTCGAAAGAAGCGTTGCCCTGCCTGCGCCCGTGGACGCGCAGTCCTCCGTTGCTTCTTACGCCGACGGCATTCTGATGGTGCGGATGAAAAAGCTGCCGGTCAACAAGACGCATCGGATCTCGGTCATTTCGGAAGCCTAGCGGTTTCTTGCCCGACTCAACAGGAGGTTAGCATGACGGAACAAAACGTCTCTGAACATAAAAATACATTCAATATCCCGGAAGTGATTCCCATCCTGCCGCTGCATCATGTGATGGTGTTTCCCAAAACGATGATTCCGCTGGAAGTGACGGGCAGCGCATCGGTCCTGGTGGACGAAGCCATGACCAAAGACCGGCTGGTGGGTCTGATCATGACCAAAAAGGAACAGGATAACGTCCAGCCCTATGCCAGGGAAGACCTGCATGCGATGGGCACCTGCGCGGTCATTCTGAAGATGGCCAAGACGGCGGAAAACCGTACGCAGCTTCTTTTGCAGGGGCTCAGCCGTTTTTCCGTCGAGGAAATCATCGAGGGGAAGCCCTATCAGCAGGCGCGCATTCGGCTGGTGGATGAAAAGGAAGTGAAAGATCTTGAAACCGAGGCGCTGATGGCGAATCTGCTGACGCTGTTTGACCGGATTTTGAAGCTTTCGCCGTTTCTGCCGCCGGAATTCGGCCCGATGGCCAAGTCCATCAATGAAGCGGGAACGCTGGCCGATCTGATTGCGTCCATTATCAACGCGCCGGTGGAGGAGAAACAGAAGGTGCTGGATACCGCCGACGTCAAGCTGCGCCTGAAAGAGTTGACGCGCATGGTCAATCACCAGATGGAAGTCCTTGAACTGGGCAACAAAATCCAGACCAAGGTCAAGGACGACATCGACAAGAACCAGCGGGAATATTATCTGCGCCAGCAGATGAAAGCCATTCGCCAGGAACTGGGCGAGAGCGACGAAAACACGGTGGAGACGGACGAGTACCGCAAAAAAATTGAAGAGAAAAATCTGCCGGAGGAGGCCAAAAAAGAGGCGCAGCGCGAACTGGAGAGGCTTTCGCGCATGCATCCGTCTTCGGCGGAATACACGGTTTCCTCCACGTACCTCGACTGGATCACGGCGCTGCCGTGGCATGAAGCCACGGCGGACAATCTGGATATCGCCGCCGCGCGCAAAATTCTGGACGAAGATCATTACGGACTGGCCAAGCCGAAAAAGCGGATTATCGAGTATCTGGCGGTCCGCAAACTCAAGCCGGATTCCAAGGGTCCGATCCTCTGTTTCGTGGGGCCTCCGGGCACCGGCAAAACCTCGCTGGGGCATTCCATCGCCCGGGCGCTGGGGCGCAAGTTCTGGCGCATCGCGCTGGGAGGCGTGCGCGACGAAGCGGAAATTCGCGGCCATCGCCGCACCTACATCGGCGCTCTGCCGGGCCGCATCATTCAGGGCCTGAGGCGCGCGGAATCCAACAACCCCGTGTTCATGCTCGATGAAATCGACAAACTCGGCAGCGACTTCCGCGGCGATCCCTCTTCGGCGCTTCTGGAAGTGCTGGACCCGCAGCAGAACAACACCTTTACGGACCATTACCTGGATGTACCGTTCGATTTGTCGAAGGTGTTGTTTATCGCCACGGCCAACATGCTGGATACGATCCCGCCGGCGCTCCTGGACCGCCTGGAAGTGATCGAACTGACCGGCTACACGCAGGAAGAGAAGATGAAGATCGCCGAAAAATATCTCATTCCGCGGCAGCTCAAGGAAAACGGTTTAACCGCTTCTCAGTTCAAACTGACGGGCAAGGCGCTTTCCACGATCATCACCGGCTACACACGGGAAGCAGGCGTGCGCAATCTGGAGCGTGAGATCGCCAACGCCTGCCGCGGCGTGGCGGCGCAGATTGCCGAAGGGAGCCTCAAATCCAAAACCGTGACGGACAAAGACGTGCACCGGTATCTGGGAGCGGTTCGCGTTCCCACGGATATCGACGCCCGCATCACCAAGCCCGGCATTGCCATCGGCCTGGCGTGGACGCCCGTGGGCGGCGACATGCTTTTCATCGAAGCCACCGCGATGAAGGGCAAGAAAGGGCTCACACTGACCGGGCAGCTGGGCGACGTCATGAAGGAATCCGTCGCGGCGGCGCTGAGCTTTCTGCGCACCAACGCAGAAGAGCTGGGCGTGAATCCCGACTTTTTCGAGGACCGCGACATTCACATCCACGTTCCGGCGGGCGCAACGCCCAAGGACGGTCCGTCGGCGGGCGTCACGATGCTGACGGCGCTGACCTCGCTTCTGACCAACCGCAAGGTGAGAAAGCAACTGGCGATGACCGGAGAGATCACGCTGCGCGGCGCGGTGCTGCCCGTGGGCGGCATCAAGGAAAAGGTGCTCGCGGCCTATCGCGCGGGAATCAAGACCCTCATTCTGCCCGCGTGGAACCGGAAGGACCTCGAGGATATTCCGGCCAACGTGCAGAAAAAGGTGAAATTCCATTTTGTGAGCGACATGATGGAGGTGCTCACGCTCGCGCTGGAGCCGGCTGCGGGAAGGAAGCCGGTGAAGAAAGCGAATGCAAAAACCGCTCAGATGAAGAAAGCAAAACCGACGGCGGCCGCCGGAAAAAAGGCCGCCCACAGCAAAGCCGGGGCGAAGAAGTAATCAGGGGCGTTGTTCCCGATAATGATTAGTTGGCCTTCAATATTCCAATCCATGGCAAATGCCGCCGAAATCTTGCTTTTTCGATCCGGTATGCTATGTTGCAAGCCATGCAGCCACTAATCATTCCCCGCAAGGAACACCGGATCTCCCGGAAAAATGTAAGCCGGAATGTTCTTCGGACGCTTTACC
>JAQVQT010000226.1 GCA_028701435.1 Smithellaceae bacterium
CATAGTTGGAATCAATCTGCACCACGTTGTAGTTGCCGCCCTTTTTTGATTTCAAAATTTCCAGCGCTTCCGGCTCATAGCCCGGCGCGATGATGCCGTCGGTCACTTCGTTTTTGATGATTTTCGCCGTGGATACGTCGCATACGTCGGAGAGCGCAATCCAGTCGCCGAAGCTGCTCATGCGGTCCGCACCACGGGCGCGCGCGTAGGCTGAGGCCAGCGCGGTAAGCTGCATATCCGGCGCGATATGATACATCTTGCGCAGAACATCGTCTAAAGGATAACCGAGGGAGGCGCCGGCGGGCGAGACATGCTTAAAAGACGCCGCAGCCACCATGCCGGTATTTTCTTTGAGTTCCTTTACGAGCTGCCAACTGTTGAAAGCATCTAAAAAGTTTATATAGCCGGGTTTGCCGTTTAACACCGTTACCGGCAAGCTGCCGCCGTCCGCCATAAAGATGCGCGCCGGTTTCTGGTTGGGGTTGCAACCGTATTTTAACTGAATTTCATTCATGGATTATCCCTCCACCGCTTGATATTTGTTGATGATGACGTCTTCATACGCCTGCGTTGTCAGTTCAATCGCACGGACAAAGAGGCTCACCTTGTTGTCTTCATTCAAAGCGTCCCACAGCCTGCCCGCCCATTCATTGGGGTCCGACTCGTCAACCGACACGCGCAGGGGCTCGCCTTCAAAGCTGGGAATCGGATTGCCGTTGCATTTGTACGTGCTGATGAAGCGACCGTCACCTGCCAGAGGCTGGGCATAATCAAACGTCAGGCGCTCGGCGCTTCGGTCGTCGCCGTCGCAGCTCTTCAAAATGCTGATTTTATAGCCGCCCGAGCGCATATCCACCACGCCGGAAATGCGGGGCGTCCAGTTGGGTTTGTCGTCCTCGAACGTCCGCGTAGCCAGCGCCGCCTCAAAGTTATAGCCGGGATGACGGTTCGCGACCAGAAAATCATGAATGGTGTTGGTCTGATCTCCGTTGGTCACAATCGTCGTTGTGTCCAGCGTCAGCACGGGGTTGTAAATGATCAGATGCGGGTCCGTCATTTTGGAAGGGTCGGCCGCCTTGGTTCGGATGCCGCCGTCGATGGGATCGAACACGCGGTTGCGGCTGTTGGCGCTGCGGCCCATGATAAAGTAGGCGATCATGGTTTTTTTGCCGTCCGGGGTTTTTCCGATGCAGATGCCCCGGCCCGGATACTCGTTTCCGGCCAGATACTCGTATAAGTTCGTTTTCATGAAGGTTTCTCCCTGTTGCGGATTGTGGCCTTGCAGTTTTGTGGCGGGAGTATATGAAGAGACGTTTCGTCTGTCAACCGGATTCGGCAAAAAAAATTCGCAACAGCAAACCTTCAGCCAACCATCCACCTTCAGTCTTCGGTCTTCGGTCTTCTGTCTATAAAGCTTTTTGCAACTTAGGAAATTTTGCATCCAGCGTCTTGTTCCATTGGTCCAGGACCTTCCGGATGCTTTCCATCAGCTCCGTCGCATCGCCCTCGATGGTGACGGACCTTATGGAGTCTCCCTGCGCGATGGCATTGACGACTTTCTGATCCTCATCGCTTTCCACCTCGCCGAACACGGTATGCTTGCCGTCCAGCCAGGGCGTGGGCACATGCGTGATAAAAAACTGGCTGCCATTGGTTTGGGGGCCGGCGTTCGCCATAGACAAAATCCCCGGTTTGCTGTGGCGAAGCGATCCCACAAATTCGTCCTGGAAAGTGTAGCCCGGACCGCCGCGGCCGTCGCCTGCGGGGCAACCGCCCTGAATCATGAAATCGGAAATGACGCGATGGAAGTTCAGTTGGTTGTAGTATCCACGACGCGCCAGATTGACAAAATTGCCCACCGTCAGGGGGGTTTGATCGGCAAACAACGTAAGTCGGATGACGCCTTTGCTGGTTTCAATGACTGCCGTTAAACTGTTTTTCATGTCCGTCTCCTTTGATCAGCGATGTGAAACTCTAGAGAGCATCCCCGGATATGTCAAGATAAAAACCATCTTGCAAAAGCCGGTTCAATACGTTAAGAAACGGGCACATTTGAAAAAAGAGGAAACCGCCGCGCAATCAAAACGGCGTTCATTTTCCCCATCATCCAAGGAGTGTGCATGAAGGCAAAAAGCGCCGGAAAGGCCGTTGTGGTAAGCGTGGTCATGGGCAGTGATTCCGATCTGCCGGTAATGGCTGAAGCGACAAAAATTCTGGAGGAATTCGGAATCGGCTACGAACTGATGTTGACGTCCGCTCACCGCACACCAAAACGGACAACCCAATTCGCCAAAACCGCCGCCGCGCGGGGTGTGAAAATCATCATTGTCGGCGCGGGCGCGGCGGCGCATCTGGCCGGGGTCATTGCTTCACAAACGCTTCTACCGGTCATCGGTGTCCCCATCAACGCCACCTCCATGAACGGTCTGGACGCTCTTTTATCCACCGTGCAGATGCCCGGAGGCATTCCCGTGGCAACCATGGCCATAGGCCTTGCCGGCGCGAAAAACGCGGCCCTGCTGGCCATACGTTTTCTGGCGCTGGAAGATAAAGCCTTGAGCGCTCGACTGGCTGCGTATGTAAAACAAATGGCCCGGGATGTGGAAAAAAAGCATCGAAGCCTGAAGTCTTTGTAAAACCCCGCCAAATTCGGGAAATCCCTGATGCCCCAGATCCTGAAAGTCTGCGCCGATAACTCCGAGAATGAAGTCATTCGGAACGCCGCCGCAATCGTTTCCCGGGGCGGCGTCATTGCCTATCCCACCGAAACGATCTACGGCCTCGGCGCGGATGCATCCAACGAGCAGGCCATCCGCAGAATCTTCGAAATCAAAGGACGGAATTTTTCAAATCCCATTTCCGTGATCATCGGCGGGCCTGAAGACTTGCGTCCGCTGGTGCGCGCCATTCCGAAGGCCGCTCAAAAACTGATGGATGCATTCTGGCCCGGCCCCCTGACGATTGTCTTTGAGGCAGGCGGTTGCATCTCTCCTCTTCTGACGGCAAACACAGGAAGGATCGGCATTCGGCTGTCCGGCCATGACACAGCCAGGCGAATCGCCCGGGCGGCGGGAAAACCTTTAACGGCGACCAGCGCGAATTTATCCGGCTCACCGGAATGCGCAACGGCAAATCAGGTAATTGCTCAGCTCGGCGATAGACTTGACGCCATTGTCGATTCGGGGAATACGAGCGGTACCGAAGGCTCCACCATCATTGACGCCACGACGGAACAACCGGTTATCTTGCGGACAGGCGGAATCTCCCGCGAAGAAATAATCAAAAAAACCGGTATTCATGTTTTCTGACACCCGTAGGGAACGGTCGCGGCCACCCTTGCGGGTGGCAAGCCCATTCCCTA
>JAQVQT010000031.1:0-10546 GCA_028701435.1 Smithellaceae bacterium
GCTGTTGATGCCGAAAAATGCTTAGGTTGCGGTGTCTGTACCGTAGTCTGTCCCACGGAAGCTCTTAAACTCAAAGAAGTGCGGTCAGCTGACTTTGTCCCTGTTTGAGGAAATCAGGTTTTGGTAACACTTTTTCACGATTCTTAATCAATGGCAGCGCATAAACCAGCCATCCCCTCTTCGTAAGCCACAACGAGTGTATCGCATGGCTTCCTGGAATGAGGAAAAGTGCGCATCAGCCGGATGAACATCAGGTTTGTTGGTCTCTCATCGCACCGCGCAGTTTGGCCGCCAGATCCTTCATCAAAAACGGTTTCTGAATGAAATGAACCCCCTCGTCCAGGACACCCTGACGGGCGATGACATCGGCCGGGTATCCGGACATGAAAAGGCGTCGGATGTTCGGATGGATGAACGTAATGTTTTGGGCGAGGTCCCGCCCGTTCATTTCGGGCATGACCACGTCGGTCATCAGAAGATGAATCTGCCCGGCATGTTTTCGGGCCAGTTCAAGCGCTTCAGCCGGTTTGCCGGCGGAAAGCACGGTGTAGCCGAGGCGATGGAGCATCATTCGGGTCATTTCCAGAATTGCCGGTTCGTCCTCGACCAGCAGCACGGTCTCCGTTCCGGTGACGGCCGCCTCATTTTCCTTCTTGACCGGTTCAGTCCTGCCCTCATGCCGCGGCAAATAGATGGTAAAGGTCGAGCCCTTGCCCGGTTCGCTTTCCGCGTTAATGAAGCCGCTGTGCTGCTTGACGATGCCGTACACGGTGGACAAACCCAGACCGGTGCCCTGGCCGATATCCTTGGTGGTAAAGAAAGGTTCAAAAAGATTGTTTTGCGTTTCTTCGTTCATTCCGCAGCCGTTGTCGCTGACGGAAAGCGTTACGTAGTCTCCGGGGACAAAACCGCTGTGTCCGGCGCAGAAGTCTTTGTCGAGCGCCGCGGTTCCCGTTTCAATGGTGATTCGGCCGACGTTTTTGATGGCGTCTTTGGCGTTGACGCAAAGATTCGCGAGAATCTGGTCCATCTGGCCGGGGTCGATTTTAACCGGTGATAAGTTTTTGCCCGGCAGCCAGGTGAGCTCAATATCCTCCCCGATGAGCCTTCGGAGAATCTTCAGCATTCCTTCCACGGTTTCGTTCAGGTCAAGCATCCTCAGCGACACGGTCTGCTTGCGTGCGAAGGCCAGGAGCTGGCGGGTGAGATTGGCGGACCGTTCAGCGGCTTTCCGGATTTCTTCCAAATCTCTGTACAGAGGTTGGGCGGGGTCCACCCGCATCATGCCCATGTCCACGCGTCCCAGGATGACGGACAGCATGTTGTTGAAATCATGGGCGATGCCTCCGGCAAGCCTTCCAACGGACTCCATCCTCTGCGCCTGGGTCAACTGGGCCTGCAGCTTTTCCTTTTCCTGCTCTTCGCGCTTGCGATCCGTGATGTCCCAGATGAAGCCTTCCAGAAAGAGCAGCTCCCCCGTCGGATCGAAAACGCCGCGTCCGCGCTCCCATACCCATCTGATTTCCCCCGAAGCGGCGACAATCGGATATTCATCTTCAAAAAAATCTTTCCGCCGGAGTGTCTCCTGCCACTTTTCTCTAAGGGGTTCCCGGTAATCCGGGCGAACGATCTCGTTGAAGGTAATTTTATTCTGCAGGAAATCGGAGGCGGAATAGCCGGTGAGGTCGGCGCACTGTCCGCTGATGAAGGTCATTGTCCAGTCGTGATCGTTCGCGCAGCGGTAAACGAAACCGGGCAGATTGGAAATCATAGAGGAAAGCTGCCGCTCCCGTTCCCGGAGTTCTTCGGCTGCGCATTTCTGTTCGGTGATGTCCATCACCGAAATAACGCCGGCGGGTTTTCCGCCGAAAGCGATGGTTTCTCCCGAAAGATCCACCCATTTGACAGAACGGTCCTTGCAGAGGATCTTAAACTGGTAGCGAGGGGTCACGGATTCACCGCTTTGACGCCTTTTGCCGCGCTGCATAACGATTTGCCGATCGTCGGGGTGGACAAAATCCCAGAAATTCATGGACAAGAGCTCCCGGACTGAATAACCGGTGATTTCCGCCGCGGCGGAATTCGCGTAGATCCATTTGTCGTCCTGGAAGAGCATGACGGCTGTCGGAGAGGATTCCGTGAGGATTCGAAACCGTTGCTCGCTCTCCTGCAGGGCGGCCTCCGCCCGCTTGCGTTCGGTAACGTCCGTGAGGGTGGCAACCAATCCTATGATCCGGTCGCCGCTGTAATAGGGTTCATAGGTTACGCTCATGAGCTTTTCCCGGCCTTCCGGATCGACCACCTGGTTTTCATACGATACCGGCTGCCCGCTCAGCGCTTTTTTAATGTTGGCCGAGGCCTTTTCGTAAGCGTCCGGTTTCAGAAATTCGGAAAGCTTTTTCCCGATCAGATCTTCCTGCCGAACGCGGTGCCAGTTCGCGTAGGCCCGGTTCACAAACCCGTATCTTTCCTCGCGGTCAATATACGCGATCAGCAACGACACACCGTTGAGGACGCTCAAAAGCGTTTCAGCGCTTGTGAGCAGGCTTTCCGTTGCCGGCGCGCTTTTGTCCGCTTTCTCGTTTCTTTCGATTTTTTGTTCGGGATCGTCGGCGGAGCGTTTTCGGGGCATAGGCCGGGGCTCCTGTGGATTTTTAATCCCGCAACTGCGGAACGAGAGTTAATTCTCCGTAGCTTGCTGCGAGGTGTCTGATGGGTTCCGCTACATCGTCTTTTTAATGCCCAGCATGGGGTAGAGCGGGCAGTATCCCGACACCACGCTGGAGAGAAGCATTCCGGCAAGGACGCAAAGAACTACGCCCGCAATGCCGCCGATCCAGCCCGCGATGACGGCAACGATCAAAAGAACCGCGATGACGAGACGAATGATCCTGTCGATGGTTCCCACGTTTTGTTTCATGTGGACCCTCCTTTAAAAGAAAGTGGTTGTCGGTTTATCTAAAGCACTGTCGCGCAATCCCTCTCGTCGCCCTGGATTTTTTCCATGGTGTGCGCGAGCGCGGGCAATACGACGGAGAGATTTTCTTTTGCGCCCCTGGGGCTGCCGGGCAGGTTGATGATCAGAGATCGTCCGCGGATGCCGGCGACAGCGCGGGAGATCATGGCGTGCGGGGTGACTTTCATGCTGGAAGCCCGCATGGCTTCCGCCATGCCGGGAATTTCCCGGTCCAGAACTTTCAGGGTGGCGTCCGGCGTCAGGTCGCGCGGGCTCACGCCCGTGCCGCCGGTGGTCAGGATCAGGTCCAGTTTTTCCACATCCGCAAATTGAACAATGGTCTGGGCAATTTGATCGACTTCAT
The DNA here is from genome assembly GCA_028701435.1 of Smithellaceae bacterium. GTDB lineage: Bacteria > Desulfobacterota > Syntrophia > Syntrophales > Smithellaceae > UBA8904. The sequence goes on from JAQVQT010000031.1 coordinate 3,321, forward strand.
CGGGGATGATGATGGTTTTTTTGATGGAGACGGCGGCGCCCGCCAGCAGCTCGGCGATGACGGGGCCGCTTTTATCTTCCCGTTTACCCTGTGAGCCCTTGTCGCTCACCGTGATAATTCCGGCAGAGAACATCAATCTTCCGCTTCCTTTTTTGATTCGGCGATGATCTTGTCCGCGATGTAGGAGGGGACTTCTTCATAATGGGAATCGGTATAGGTGAAGTTGCCCCGTCCGCTGGTCATGGAACGCAGATCGGGGGCGTACTTCAGAATTTCCGCCAGAGGCACCTGTCCTTTGATGACCTGATTGGTGCCGTTGGTGTCCATGCCCAAAACGCGCCCTCGGCGGCTGTTGAGATCGCCGATGACGTCGCCCATGTATTCATCCGGGACTTCGATGGCAATATTCACAATCGGTTCCAGAAGAATCGGCTGGCATTCCATGACGCCTTTCTGAAAGGCCATGGAGCCGGCAATTTTAAAGGCCATTTCCGAAGAATCGACGGTATGATAGGAACCGAAGACCAGGGAAATTCTAAAATCCACGACGGGATAGCCGGCGATGACGCCCTTGGCCGCCGCTTCCTGAATGCCTTTATCCACGGCCGGGCGGTATTGACCCGGAATAACGCCGCCGACGATTTTATCCAGGAATTCATAACCCGTGCCGCGGGGAAGCGGTTCGATGTCGATCGTGCAGTCGCCGAACTGGCCGCGTCCGCCGGACTGCTTCTTGTAGCGGCCCTGGACGTTGGTTTTGCCTTTAATGGTTTCCAGATAGGGGACTTTCGGTGTGTTCAGATTGACTTCGACGCCGAATTTTCTTCTCATTTTTTCAATGTTGACTTCAATGTGCACCTGACCCATGCCGGAGAGAATCATTTCCTTGGTCTGGACATTGCGGGAAAAAACGATCGTCGGGTCTTCTTCCGTCAGGCGGTGAATGGACGAAGCGATCTTGTCCTCATCTCCCCGGGATTTCGGCTCCACGGCAAAAGACATGATCGGCGGCGGAACGGCTACTTTTTCAAAGATAACAGGGGCTTTTTCGTTGCACAGGGTGTCTCCCGTGACCGTTTCCTTTAATTTGGCAACTCCGGCGATGTCGCCCGGGATCAGTACTTCCGCCTGTTTCTGGTTTTTGCCCTCCAGAAAGAAAATATGACCGAATTTTTCCGTGATTTTTCTGGTGGAATTATACACGGCCGAATCGGAATTGAGCTTTCCGGAATAGACCCGGAAAAGCGTCAGCCTGCCCGCGTAAGGATCGGCGATGGTTTTGAAGACGATGGCCGAAAAGGGAGCGTCTTCCGACGGCTGTCTTTCTTCCATCGTGTCCGCTTGCGGCTTTTTGCCTTTCACCGGTCCTCGGTCAACGGGAGAAGCGAAAGAACTGGCGGCCAGATCCGCAAGCAGGGTAACGCCGATGCCTTTTGTGGCGGAACCGCAAAGGACCGGCACAATACCGCCCGCGAGCACACCCTTTCTTAAACCGGATTTGATCTCCTCGGCGGAAAGTTCGCCGGCTTCCAGGTATTTATTCATCAATTCGTCGTCTGCTTCGGCAATATCTTCCACCATCGATGATCGAAGCGCGCTCGCTTCCTCGGCCAGATCGGCTGGAATATACATGGCTTTTCCCGCGCCTTTGTTGTCGGCGAAGGTGTAGGCCTTCATGGCGATCAGATCCACAATGCCCTGAAACTTGTCTTCCGCGCCGATGGGCAGGCAGACCGGCGTGCCTTTCTTTTTCAGTTTGGTTTTGATGCTTTCCAGCACCTTGTTGAAATCCGCCCGTTCACGATCCATGCGGTTGATGAAAATCATGCGGGGCAGGGAATATTCGTCAGCGATTTCCCATACTTTCTGCGTCTGGAATTCCACGCCTCCCACGGAGTCGATGACCACGACCGCGTTGTCCACAACGCTCATGGAGCACTTGATGTCAAACGTGAAGTTGGAATCGCCCGGGGTGTCGATGATATTGATTTTATGTTTGTCCCATTCGACAAAATTGGCCGCCGACGAGATCGAAACACGTTTTTTCTGCTCTTCAGGCTCATAGTCCATGGTGGAAGAGCCGTCGTCCACACGGCCCAGCCGCTCATTTTTTCCGGAAACATATAGAAGGGATTCACAAAGAGAGGTTTTTCCCGTGCCGCCGTGGCCGATGACGGCCAGATTTCTTAGTTGTTTGGATTCGTACTTTGCCATGAAAACTCCTTTCCATTATCTCAACAGGATCAGCAAAAGATCTGATGAAACGGGTCATTGCAGAATGCGGGCTTGTTTAACGTATCCGGCAAGTAAAATCAAGATAATTTTCAACTTCTGACGATTTTGAAACTTTTTTCGTCCTGCGCGAAAGCCGATGCGGAATCATCTTTTCAGAAGATTTTTTTCGCCCAGTGTCATGGGATAAAAGACTGCAAATACGCATAGAAACAGCGCAAGGCAAAAGGACAGGACAAACCAGAGAATCTGCGGCAGGGAAAAGACGTGGCCATGCATTCTGGACATGAAGATTCGATAAACCGGACCGGCCTCCAGCATGATGACCAGCGCGATCAGGCCGAAGCTCAAGAGCATGAACAGGACGCCACCGAAACTGGTGGCCGAAAGCGCCGGATTTTCCGACTTGAAGTTCGGGTAGCGGGCGCCCAGGCCCACGGCCAGTCCGACAATGGCCGGGACCAGAAAGAAGATGGTGACGGTCGATAAAAACATCATGAAAGGCGTTACGCCAAGGAGGAAATTAGAAGCGATAATCAGGAGTTCCGAAAGAATCAGAAGCGGGATGTAATAGAGAAAAAACTTGATCCAGAGAAAAGTTTTCATGGAAACCGGGGCGGACTGAATGATCCAGAAAGCTTCCCCTTCCATGCTCACGGCGGGAAAAACGAAGCGTGCGGCTATGGCCGAAAGCACGAACGCCGCCAGTCCCACATTCAAAAAGGAAAACACGTTCTGAAGATAGATCGTTTTCATGGGGGATTTATCCAGAGGCAGGACGGAGAAATTGTAAAGATAGACGATGATCAGAGCGCAGATCAAAAAAAGCTGCGGCCACTGGGTCGAATCCCGGAAGAAGGAGCGGATTTCCTTGACGGCAAAGGCTTTCGCGGGCCGGGAAAGAAAATTCAGAAGCGTTTCCCAACTGTATCCGTGAAATTTTACGGGCGTAAAAAGGCGTTTGGCGGTTGTCTGCGCGCGGGAAAACCCCCGAAAGTAAAGAATCCCCGCTGCGGTCTGGGTAATAAACATCAATGAAAAGAAGCAGCTTGCGGATAGAGCCAGGTTGAAAAGAGAAGGGCCCCATTCTTTTTTCAGGGCCAGGCGAACCGTATCCGTGATCCAGGTGGTGGGGAGCAATGGCCAGTCCAGCGCCTGCATGGAGTTGAGGTAGAGAACAACCGAGGCAAAGCTGTCCGGATTGACCAGTTGTTCCGGACGGATCAGGCGAAGGACCAGCACAAGCAAAAGCGCCAGACCTACGCCCAGGATGACGAAAAGAGTCCGGATTTTTCCGGCGGGAAGAATGGCCGCGCCCAGAAGCACCAGCAGGCTGCTTGCCGCGGAAGCCAGCAGGCACAGACAGACGATTGCGCAAAGCGCGATGGGGTAAAAGGCTGGGCCGGCTTGATAGACGAGGCCGTAGGATAGAAAAACGGGAAGGCTGAAGGCCACCACCATCCAGGAAGAATCGAACGTGCTGCCCAGCCAGCGCGACAGGAATGCATCCCTGACGCCGACCGGCAGGGAATGCAGCAGGGACAGGTCCCGGCTTAAATACATGTGCGAAAGGCTGTTGATGATGCTGCTGAAAAGCAAAAGCGTGAAGAAGGTGATGACCATCATGGACAGAAGCTTCATGGCCAGAATGTCGCCGAAATCCTGAACGTTTTGAAAGTATCGCAGAACACGGTAAAAAACGGCAAAGGCGCCGGCCCAGAAAACGAGGCCGATGAGCCCAAAAAGGACAAGGCGTGCCCGGTTCCTGTGCCGCGCATCCGGCTTCAGAGAGTTTCGCGCGGAAAGCAGCCTGGGGCTCAATAATGTCCACACATTGCTTTGCATAGGTTCAGGCTTCCCTAACCAGCGTCAAAAACACTTCTTCCAGACGGGCCTCGCCGGTTTTGGCGGCCAGATTCAGCTCGGCGACCGTTCCCTGCGCCAGAAGGGTTCCCTTGTGAATCACGCCGATCCGGTCGCACAAATCCTCGGCAAGGCTAAGCGTGTGGGTGGACACGAAAACCGTTACGTTTTGCGAGGCCAACGCCTTCAGGATGTCCCGGACCATCCGCACCGCTTCCGGATCCAGTCCGACCATGGGTTCGTCAATGACCATCACTCTGGGGTCGTGAAGCAGCGCCGCGGCAATAATCAATCGCTGCTTCATGCCGTGGGAATAGGCCTCGATGATTTCGTCCTTCCACTGCCGAAGGGCGAACTGGTCCAGCAGTTCCACGGCCCTGCGGGAAAAAACTCCGGGATCGACGCGATACAAATCCGCGATGAACTTCATAAACTCCATGCCGGTGAGCTTTTCGTACAAAAACGGCCTGTCCGGAACGAAACCGATGATTTTTTTGGCCCCGACCGGATCCCGGCTCACGTCGATCCCGCCGATGAGAATTTTCCCGTCGGTCGGCTCGATGATGCCGCCCATCATGCGGATGGTCGTGGTTTTGCCCGCGCCGTTGGGGCCGATAAAGCCGTAGATTTCTCCGGCGGCCACCTCCAGGTTCAGGCGGTTGACGGCCAGCGTCGTTTTGAAATCCTTGGTCAGATTGATCAGTTTAATCATGTTTAAAAGATAGAACCTCCAGTGAAATGTTGCCCATAACGCCCAGCAGATCCAGCTGCTCGCCTCCTTCGCCGCGCACCAGGCGAATATGTGTGACGTCCGCCGGAACCTGGTCAAAGACGGCGTCGGCCGTCACCCACCGGCCCACATAGGCCACGTTCCAGGCGTGGTAATAAAAACGGCCGTTCATATACACCAGGCCGGTCTCTATTTGAACGGGCACGTTTGCGGCGCGAAGCAGCGCGGCGGTAAGCACCGCGTGCTCGTTGCAGTCGCCCGCCCTGTTTTTCAAAACCTCCAGGGCGTTGGGGACCGACAGGACGGGTTTTTTCTCGACGGAGCGGTACACCCAGTGCACGATTTTCTTGAGCCTGGCCTGCGGGCTGTCCTTCGGGAAAACGATTTTGGCCGCTTGTTTTTGAATTTCCGGGGCGTCGGACTGAACCAGCGGCGACGGCTGGAGATATTGCCCAAAGAGCGGAGGAGCGCTGTCCGACAAGGCCTCGGCGGGAATTTCCTCTCTGGTAATGGTTAAAATTCCGGAAGAAAACTTCTGCCTGCCGCCGGAAAGCATCAGGGGCAGGTTGCGGACGCCGCCTGTCCGAATGACGATCTCCGTCAGGGTAGATGGTTCGGGAAGAATCCGGTTCGAGGCGATTGAAGCCATCTGCGTAAAATCAGCAACGCCTTCGACCGCGATGCCTTCGCGCGCCTTTTGGGCATCCACCTTTTCCATGGACAGGCCCAGCATGCCCGATTCTTTTAAGACTTCACCGTCTTTGGCCAGCCAGGCGCAGTTTTTTGCGCCCATGAAGTCGGCGCAAAACTTTTGCGTTAGAACGCGCTTGCCCATGATCGGGATGATTTCATCGGCCAAGCGCGTAACCTTTACGCTGCGGAGGCCAAGCGTTGACGGGTCGAAGATACTGAAGCCGCGGGTTTGGTCCTTTTCCAGACCGCCGCGAAAGGCCGCTTCATAGATGTTTCCGCTGATGTGGGGAAGGTCCTTGAGGGGGAGGACGGTTTTCTTTTGAGCATGGGGCAGACCCGCGAAGACGACGAGTTTGTCATGGCCTGCGTAGCCCCGGGCGGCAAAACGAAAAAGACTGGAGTTGATCTCAAAATGGAAAGAGGAAAAGGTCATGTCGGGATTGAGCTCCGACTCGGTAGACAGATTCAGGGCCTGCACGACGCCCATGGTATTGATCTGCATGGCGACGCTTTCCCGCGTCTGAAAGCGGCCGTTTTCCAGCTCGGTGAAGGTGCGGTGGATTACACCGATTTTTTTTCTGTTTTGGTAAATATTCATCCAGGATTCCGGCGAACGGGTGATTTGAACCGTTTGCGTCTCGGGAGCCGGAGCCGGTTGTTCCCGAAAGAGCTCCAGACGATAAGCCAGAAGGCCGAGAAACACCACCGTGATGCCAATGCCCCAGATCCAATGCCACTTGATTTTTGCCATGCGCGCCAAACTTTCCCAGCCGTCACAACCGGCGAAATAGGACTGCAGTATATAGACAGGACGCGGCCGGGTCAACTGCCAGTATTGGACAATTTTATTGACAGCCCCATCCATCCTTCGTATAGTCACACCATGAAAAAACGATGTCTGATCATTCTCGGAGGCTTGTGCCTGCTGCTTTCATCCTGCGCGGGCTGGATAATGGAAGAGCCTTCCGTGCAGCTTCGCCGGGTTTCGCTGCACCCCCGCTCTTTGACGGAAATCCACCTCATCCTTGAACTGGATGTGCAGAATCCGAATCGCTTCGATCTGACGATCCAGTCTCTTCAGTACAAACTTTTTTTAAACGAGCGTGAAATCGGAAGCGGACGTCTGGAAAAGGAAGTCCGGATTCCCGCCGATTCCGCCGCCCGGGTTCAGGCGCCGGTCACGGCCGGCTTCAAAAACTGGAACGAAAGCCTTCGGGCCGTGATCGCCGACAAGGAAATTCCCTACCGCATCGAAGGGGAGGCGAACGTCAGGACAATTTTCGGAAGCATCACCTATCCTTTTTCCAGGGGAGGGAAGATCGATTGAGAAGGAACGAAGGAAAGATCCGCACGGCCAACGGAAGCCTTTGGTATTTCGTTCACGGGAAAGACGAGAAAAAGACGCCTGTCCTCGTTCTCCACGGCGGCCCCGGCTTTTTAAGCATGGATGACGGCCTCGAACCGCTGTGGAAGGACCGCCCGGTATTTTTTTACGACCAGTTGGGCTGCGGCAAAAGCGACCGGGCTGCGGACAAAAATTTTTATTCGGTGGAAAATTATGTCGCCGAATTGGCGGAAGTGCGGGCCGCCTTAAAGCTTGACGACGTTTACCTGATGGGATTTTCCTGGGGCTGTGCGCTGGCCTGCTCCTACCTGCTGGATCGAAAGCCATTCGGCGTGAGGGGCGTAATGCTGTGCGCTCCTTATC
>JAQVQT010000031.1:10646-13500 GCA_028701435.1 Smithellaceae bacterium
CGGGCCGCCTTAAAGCTTGACGACGTTTACCTGATGGGATTTTCCTGGGGCTGTGCGCTGGCCTGCTCCTACCTGCTGGATCGAAAGCCATTCGGCGTGAGGGGCGTAATGCTGTGCGCTCCTTATCTTTCCTCCCCGGCCTGGGATGCAGACCAGCGGCGGAATATCGGCCTATTGCCGCAAGACATTCGGGACGCCATTGAGGAAGGCGAGAAAACGGGCAACTTCGGCGAGGCTTATGAGTCGGCCATGATGGCCTACTACGACCGGCACGTCTGCCTGCTCAAGCCCTGGCCCGACTCACTGCAGAAAGCTTTTTCCGGGCTCAATCCGGAGGTTTACAATACAATGTGGGGCAAAAGCGAATTCACCATCACCGGAGCGCTCAAGGACTATGATCTGACGCCGAGGCTCGGGGAAATCCGCGAGCCAGTCCTCCTCACCTGCGGGGACCGGGACGAGGCGGGCGTCAAGACGGTAAAAGATTATCAGCAGCTCTTTCCCGACGCCCGCATGGCCGTTATTCCCAACGCTTCCCACCTTCATCAGATCGAACGACCGGAGATTTTTGCCGCCGTGGTCGGGGATTTTCTGCAAGATGTCGATGGACGCTAAATCTCAGTGCCGGAGGATAAAGCATGAGAATCCATTTCAGCTTAAAGCCTCCGGACAATGCGCCATGAAAGTATTTGCCAAACACAGGGGCGCCAAAATGTTGCTGGAAGAAACGCCTGATTCAGCCCGGAGGCGATAATGCCGGCGCGCGAAATCGCCACTACCGTTTTTGGAAGAAACGCTCTGACCGCGGGATTCATCTGTCATGCCGCGGCGCTGCTTGCCGGCATGACGACCTCGTCCGGCGCGGATGTGTTTTTCAAGATGGTTTACCCGGCTTCCTGGATTTTGATGACGGCCGGGGCTTACGCCGAAATTCGGCGCCGGGGCGGCCGCCCTCTGAACGCCTGGCGGTTCTATGCCGCGGCAATGGCGTCGGTGTTTCCTCTGCTGGGGCCGCTTGCGGTCTTTTGTCTGATCTACACCTGCCCGGAAGACGGCAGGGAAGGGCAGGGCGATTTATCCGGTTTTATCCCGGCCCTGGGGCGAATGAGAGGGAATCTGCTAGCGGTTTTTGTGCTGATTCTGCTTCTTTTTCTTTTTTATGCTTTTATTCACAGTAGGCACGATCCTTACTTTCAGAAAAATCGTCATCATGGGGTTATTCAACGAAATTGATTTGCGGACATCGTGTAGCTTTTGGCAGGGGAAGTCCGCCGGGATGACATGAGGGGAGCATCTATGATTTTCAGAAAGGATATATTTCGTTTCTCGACGATGAGGCTTTGCTTTCTTGCTTTTTTAATCCTTTTCCCCGTTATCTCTTCAGTCGGAGAAAGCTCTGAACTGCCCTGCTTCGACGGGAAGAAGACGGAAATCTTCATTCCGGCAGGGCATTCCGGTTCCGTGAACGCGGTGGAGTGGTCGCCCGACGGAAGGTTTATTCTTTCGGGAAGCAGCGACGGCGGCATCAAGCTGTGGGACGCCCAAAGCGGCAGGCTGATTCGAACGTTTTCGGAAAGCGCAGGGGTCCTGTACGTTCATTTTTTGCCCGGCGGTAAATCCTTCTTTTCCGTAAACGAAAAGGGCGGCGTGGGGATATGGGATGTCGCCCGCGGCGGGCGGGTGCGGGACTTTGCCTTAAGCCGGGAAAAAGAGCCGGCGATCATCGATCCTGTTTCCTTTGACGGCTCCGTTGTAAGGGGCATCGTGTCCTCCAGGCTTTACGCGGCGCAGCTTTCGGAGGGAAAGGTGTTGCCCGCGGAGCAACTGCCGGAAAGCGCGCCCGTCAAAAAATATTTTTCCGGATACGATTTCGGACACAAGAACCTGGTGACCACGGACGGCCAAAGGATGCTTTCCGCCGTTCCCGAGGATTCGTCTGATACCCGGTTCAAAAAACTGATCCTGTGGGAGGTTTCCACGGGAAAAATTCTTTTCTCGCTGGACGGCCACACAGACCGAATCGATGCCGTAGCCCTGTCCATGGACGAATCCTATGCCGCGTCGGGCGGGCGGGACAAAACCGTCCGCGTGTGGGATTTAAAGACGGGAAAGGCCGTTGCCGTGTTGATCGGCCATCAGAAAGAAGTCGAAGCGCTCGCCTTCTCCCCCGACCGCAAATATGTGCTTTCCGGAAGCCGCGACCATACCATGAGGCTCTGGGACATCGAAGCGGGAAAGGAGGTTCGGGTCTTTGCTCATTCGGCGAGGGTAACCCTTGTCCGTTTTTCACCGGACGGCCGGTTTGCCGTCTCCGGGGACGCGGAAGGCGCCATACGCATCTGGGACGCCCCGACCGGCGAAGAGGTGATGGCGCTAACGAGCCAAGCCAACAGCGGCTATGTGCTTGTGATGTCAGCCGACGGCCGTCTTATTCTCAGCGGAACACCGGACGGAAAAATCCGCCTGTGGGACAAAACCTCCGGGAAGTTGCTGGAAACCATTCAGGCCCACACGGGAAGGGTTGCCGCCGTTCACTTTACGCCGGACGGAAAACATGCCCTGTCGGCCGGTGAGGACAAAACCCTGAAGCTCTGGAATCCGACAAGCGGCGCGCTCATGAAGACGTTTGCCGGCCACCGTGAAAAAATATCCAGGGCCGCAATCTCGCCCGACGGTCAAAATATTCTCAGCTTGGCGGGAACCGGCGACGTCCGGCTCTGGAATCTAATATCCGGCGCCGAGCGGAAAGCCTTCACGTTTCCCGGGCGCGTTCTTTCCATCGGATTTGCGGACGACAGTCGACATCTGTTGATTGCCTACGAGGATAAAGTGCTGGATCACCGAATGATCAAAG
>JAQVQT010000227.1 GCA_028701435.1 Smithellaceae bacterium
ATGTTTAAATGCTCAAGCGGGGGATTCCCGCCTGGCACACCAAAAAAGTGAAGTGTTTACCAATGCTTTCTGAGGACGAAGCTTATGGGAGAATATAGTAAATTTATTTCCGAGAAGAGACGCTCCGTTGCCACGCCCAAAAGCATGGTGAACAAGGATGGCTCGTGCGTTTTCGGCACGTTCGACAAAGAGTTCGAGGATATGGATATCACAAAACTCAAAAAGCCGACTCGGGCACCGCAGTTTATGAACAGGCTCAAGCTCACGCTTTGGGAAGCTACAGAGGTGCACCTGAAAAACGGGGTACTCCTCGCGGTTTGCTGTGATATGGGAATATTCGGCAAGGTGTTGCACGTCTTTTATGACAAGCGTACCCGTAAGGTTTATTGCTGGGATACCAACCTGAAGAGTAAGGAAACGACCATTGCACCCAACCTGATCAACGGCAGCGTCGCGCAGGCGACAACCGAGGTCGGGCAAATCAAATACATCAATGACTTCGACAAAGGCAAGTGCCGTCTTTGCGGCAAACACAAATCCGACAAGGCCCAGATGGAGTACGATTTCGAGCTGATGCGTCTGAGCAAGCCCTCCGTTGTCAGCATTCCGTTCGATAAAAACAGACCTCTTTACAGTCAGAAAGATTTCTTTACGGCAAAGGGCAGGTTGGTGATCAACGGCGAGGAAATGCTCACCGACGAGGATTCCACCGCGATTGTCGACGACCACAGAGGTTATTATCCACGACGTGCTCACTACGACTGGGTGAGCACAATGGGTAGAATTGAAATCAACGGTGAAAAGAAATTCTTTGCTTTCAACCTTACAAGAAATCAATCCATCGACCAGGACGCCTACAACGAAAATATTATCTGGTTTGAAAACGAAACGACTCTGCTTCCTCCAGTAACGTTCAAGCGTGAGCCAGAGACAAAGGATTTCAAGGACTACGCTGTATGGACGATAAAGGACAAGCACGATATGGTTAACCTCAAATTTAAGGTATACAGCATCAACCCGATGATCCTGCACGCCGTTCTCGTCAATATTGATTATTACGTTGCCTTCGGCGAGTTGGAAGGCTATCTTCGCGACGAGGATGGCACCAAGTATATCCTCGATGGCATGATGGGTATGGGCGAGGACAAAACCCTGTTGCTGTGAAGAAATCAATTGAATAGTAATTTATCTTTGATATAAACGATAACTCACTGTATTTATATGGCACTTGGCAAGGCCGAATTCCAACATAAAAAAGGGACGGGTGAAAACCCGTCCCTTTTTTGTGTTCCATCCGCTTAAAAAACTTACTTCGCCGCGGGAGCAGCCGGTGCCGCGGGGGCTGCTTCTTCAGCCTTCTTTTCGGCCTTCTTTGCTTTCTTTGCCTTCTTGGCTTTCTTGGCGGGCTTCTTCACATCAGCCTTCTTGTCGGCATCCGGGGTCGCCTTGTCGGCGGCTACAGCCTTGTCGGCGGGGGCGGCGGCGGGGGCGGCCTTGTCGGCGGCTACCGCGGTCATGCTCAATGCAAACACAAACGCAACCACTAAAAGTACCAAACGCTTCATCTGAAATTCCTCCTTGTGATCTTTTTAGTAAGCCCTTTTTCAGAGCCTCTTTGTTGCCCGCCATACAGCAACGAACATGCCATAGTAAGCGGAAAGGCGCGGCGTCTATCGATGCGGAATGATGGAAGGTTTTTCCCCGGCGTTACAATCCTTTTTTTCAATGAAGGCGCAAAGGGGCATATTTCCTCACCGGGTGGAGAATAATGCATCACCTGCGGCCGGAACGGGAACCGGCAAATGGCGAAAACGCATCCTTCCGGAACCACCGTTTCCCGCACCCGCCGCAAAAAGGAAGTTGAAAAATTCAGGGATTCACCATAGAGAGGTGGGGAACCATCACGACTGTTCCCTACGATTCATGAAGAAAAGGTTTTTATGATTTCAAAACGCGCATCCGAATTCACATCCTTCATCGTCATGGACGTCATGGCCGAAGCTGAAGCGCTGGAGCGAAAAGGCGAACACATCATCCACATGGAAGTGGGCGAGCCGGATTTTCCGACGCCGAAAGCAGTCATCGACGCGGCCATCGCCGCGCTGAAAAACAACAAAACCCGCTACACGCACGCCCTGGGCCTCCTCGAGCTCCGGCAGGCCGTCTGCGATTACTATCGAAGGGAATACGGCGTTTCGATCACGCCGGATCAGGTTTTGATTTCCACCGGCACATCGCCGGTCCTGCTGTTTGCCATGCTGGCCATTCTGGATCCCGGAAACGAAGTGATTGTCTCCAACCCGCGCTATCCCTGCTATCAGAATTTCATCGGGGCGGCGGGCGGCAAGCTCAAGGAAATTCAAACCTACCCGGAAGAAGGATTTCAATACCGGCACAAAGACATTGCCAAAAAAATCAGCCGAAGGACGAAAGGCATCATCATCAATTCCCCGTGCAATCCGACCGGCATTGTCATGAGCAAGGAGCACTTACAGGACATTGCCCGGTTTGACGCGCCGTATATTATTTCCGATGAAATTTACCACGGTCTGGTCTATGGGGACAAGGCGCACTCCATTCTGGAATTTACCGACCGGGCCTTTGTCATCAACGGCTTTTCCAAGCTCTACGCGATGACCGGCTGGCGGCTGGGCTACCTGATCTTTCCCAAAAAATTCAGCGCCGTCATGCAGCGCATTCATCAGAACTTCATGATCTCGGCCAACGGCTTCATTCAGTGGGCGGGAATCGCGGCGCTGACGAAAACCAAAACGGACGTCAAGGCTATGATTCGAACCTACGACGAGCGCCGCCGCTATATGCTGGCGCGCCTGACGGAGATGGGTTTTGTTATTCATGTCGAACCCACCGGCGCGTTTTATGTGTTTGCCGACGGCCGTAAATTTTTCACCGACTCTTACAAGGAAGCTTTCCGGATCACGGAAAAGGCAAAAGTCGGTGTAACCCCCGGCATTGATTTCGGCAGCGGCGGTGAAGGATTTTTGCGCTTCTCCTACGCCACGTCTCTGGAGAACATCAAAGAGGGGCTGAACCGCCTGGAGAGGTATCTGAAGAAAAGAAAATGAAATAGACAAAAGAGCACATTTGTCGTATTTTACCGTCCGCATAAGCGAAATATTCCTAAAGGAGGATAGAAAATATATGTCGTATAAGTACATTGATCTGAAAATCGAAAATTATGTGGCCACGGTGGCCATGGCGCGCGTGGATGCGCTAAACGCCCTGAGCCTTGAGTTTGCCTCGGAAATCGCCTCGGTATTTCGTGAACTGGGCGCAAACGACGCCGTCCGCGCGATCATCTTCTGCAGCAAGGCGCGCATTTTCTGCGCCGGTC
>JAQVQT010000228.1 GCA_028701435.1 Smithellaceae bacterium
ACGCGAAACCGGTAACTGTAACGGTGCGTTCCCTTGGCCTGACCGGCCTTGAGTTCGCCCAGAATCCGGGACCGGTCGTCCGGATGAATATGGTCGGCCCAGAAATTTTCGTCTTCCGTGAAGCATTGCGGCGGGTAGCCGGTAATTTCTTCGATGGTACTGCTCACGAATGTGATGCTGAAGAGCCCGTCCGTTTTTCGGGTATAGGAAATGATCGGCAGGGATTCCAGAAGCAGCGAGAGGTGATCGGTGGTCTGCTTGAGCGCTTTTTGCGTCCGGTGGCGCTCCAGCAATTCATTGAGCAGCGCCTCGTTGGCCTGGGCCAGCTCCGCCGTTCTCGCCTGCACGCGCTCTTCCAGATCCCGGTGCGCCCTGAGCAGCGCCTCCTTGGCCTTCTTGCGCCGGGTGATGTCCTCCAGTGTTTCGATGGCGCCGATCAGATCGCCGGCTTCGTTGCGGATAATCGCCGCCGTAAAGCGCAGCCATTTGCCGTGATGGCCGAGCTCCGGAAAAAAATCAATCGCCTCGTAGGCCTCGTCGAGCAGTTTGGATTTGATGTATTTGCCGGTGTACCACTTGGAGATTTTTTCCTGGGCGCGGCTGACCAGCAAATCCGCCATGCAGGGGCGCTTCCTTGCGTAAAACGCGCGCCACTGCTGGGTGGTGCCGATGACGTCTTCGGCCCTGATTTTGGTGAGCTGCTCGAGCGCCTTGTTCCAGTAAAGGATATGATGATCTTTGCCGATCACAAACGCGGGAATCGGGGAACGGCTGACGACGCTCCGAAGGCGCTCTTCGCTTTCCTTGAGTTCGTTCTCGGCGGGGTTCGGTTCAAGATGCGACGGTTGGCGTTTCCGCGGGCGGCCGCTTTGCCGTCGAACATCATCCACCGGATCCTCTTCCGCCTGCCGCTGGTTCTTCATGACTTCACCCTTATTTAAAGTTGAGGGCCGGCGTGAACCCGCCCCGGACCGACAAATTGCTTGCGCCGCGGCAAAGAATGAATCTGAAATCATTGCGTTGGAAATGATTATATTGGCTTTGGCAAAGAAGTCAAACGAATCTTTAAAATGCCCGCTCAAAGGATATCGTTTGGGCAGCATCTGTTTGCACTTGACACCGGGCCATCTGTTCTTTATAAGAGCGCTGCCCGGCAAAAGGAAGTCAAGTTCATTTTCCTGTTGTCATTTTGGCGTTTCACGCTTTGGCTGATGGCGGGCAGCAAGGTGAAGGCGTCGTTTGCTCAGACTGGCTCAAAACGCGGTTGAATACCAGCGTTGCCGGGCGAAAGGAGCAATTCGATCATGGAAAAATTCTTCACCCCCCGCAGCATGGTGGTTTTCGGCGCGTCCGTCACCAAGATGAATCTGGGACAAATCGTCCTCATCAACAACAAACAAATCGGCTATCCGGGAGAACTCTACGGCGTAGGCTCTCAGGAAGGCGATCTCAACGGCGTTCACGTTTATACCAAAGTCGCCGATCTGCCGTGCGTTCCGGACGTGGCGATTTTCCTGACGCCCGCAAGGACCGTTCCCGCCCTCATGGAAGAATGCGGCCGGAAAGGCATTACGCACGTGGTCATCGAATCGGGGGGATTCAGCGAATACTCGCACGGCCATCAGACCCTGGAAGAAGACGTGCTGGCGGTCGCGCGCAAATACGACATGAAAGTCATCGGCCCCAACTGCGTGGGCGTGATCAATTTTGATTATAAAATGATGATGCCCTTCGCCTTCGCCAAGGAAGTCCCTTCCGGCGGAACCCTGGGACTCATCACCCAGAGCGGCGGCGTCGGAAGCTCCTATCTGCGAACGGTCGCGGGATTCGGAATCACCGCCGGCAAGTTTGTGTCGATCGGCAACAAGCTGCAGCTCGACGAAGCGGATTTTCTCGAATACCTGATCGAGGACCCCGAGACCCGATGCATTGCGCTGTATCTGGAAGGCTTCAAACGCGGACGCAAATTTTTTGATCTGGCCCGAAACTGCGACAAACCCATCATCCTTCAGAAATCCAACCGGTCGCCCGCGAGCGCGAAGATCGCCCAGTCGCACACAACGGCGCTTTCCGGCGATGACGCCGTGGTGGACGGGGCCATGCGGCAGGCCGGAGTCATCCGCGTGGACGACGAAGTGGAGCTGGTCAGCGCGGTTCAGGTGGTCGGAATGCCGCTCATGAAGGGCAAACGCGTGGCCGTGCTGTCGCGCTCCGGCGGTCATGCCGTCCTGACGGCCGACGCCTGCGCGAAATACGGATTTGAAATGACGCCCTTTCCGCCGTCGTTCATTGAAAAGCTCAAAACGATTTACAACACCCGCGTAATCGCCCACCAGAACCCCCTGGATCTCGGCGAAATCTTCGATTACACGATCTTTACGGACATTCTGGAGGAAGCCCTTCGGCTCGACGACTTTGACGGTGTTCTTTTTAATCACCTGTATTCCTCCGATTTTGAGGCGGAAATGTCCCGGACCTTTCTGGCGGGCGTGAAGGAGCTTGTCGCCCGCTACGAAAAACCCGTCAGCCTGGCGATGATTTCCGATCGGGACGAAATCCTTGACCTGCAGAAAAAGCAGGCATTTCCCGTTTTCGTGTCCCCGCTGGAGGCGGTGGAGGCCCTGTACGTCTCGCGATCCTATTACGAACAGAAAACCGCATGCCAAAAGCGGGGCCATCTGGAAAAGTATGACCTGAATCTTGAAGCGGTTGACCGCATCCGCGCCCGCTGCGGAAAGGAAAAGCGGATTCCGCTCACGGACGAGGCGCTTGCTATCTGCGCGGCCGCCGGGCTGCAGCCCGTGAAAAACCTGCTGCTCAAAGATGAAAACGTTCCGTCCAGAATCACGCTGCGCTACCCGCTGGCCGCCAAGCTGATGTCCCGAAACGCCTCGCACAAGTCGGACGTCGGCGGCGTCGCCGTGAACCTTCGAAGCAAAAAACAGCTTGCCGAAGCCCTGGCCGGTATGAAAAGCAACATCGGAAAGCTGAAGCCGTCGCCCGCCGTTGACGGGTATCTGATTCAGGAAATGGCGCCCGCGGGCGTCGAATGTTTTGTCGGTGGCAGGCGCGATCCCGCCTTCGGCCCGGTGATTGTTGTCGGTCTGGGCGGCATTTTTATTGAAATCTTCAAAGACACCTCCATTCGGCTGGCGCCGGTGACCCCGGGGGAAGCCGACGCCATGATTCGGGAACTGAAAGCCTATCCGCTGCTGGCCGGCGCCAGAGGCAAAGCCCCGGCGGATTGTCAGGCGCTGCGGAATGTGGTATGCAGAGTCTCCGCTCTGCTCGACGCATGCCCGGAAATTTCGGAAATCGACCTGAATCCGGTCATCGTTCATCCGGAAGGAC
>JAQVQT010000032.1 GCA_028701435.1 Smithellaceae bacterium
AGAAACCCGCGGTGAAAAAGGCCGCCCCCAAACCGGCAGCCAAAAAGAAACCGGCAAAAAAATAATCGGGCCGGCCCGACTTGGCCGGGCGCGTCTATTTTTTTCCGCCCAGCAGAGACCCCAGGATGCCCCGGACAATTTGCCGTCCAACAGAGGACCCGATGGTCCGGGCCAGGCTTTTAGCCGAGGCCTGGACTAAACCATCTGTTTTTCCGCCGCGCGGTCCGGTGCGTCCGAACAGCAGATCCCCCACGGCGCCGCCCAATATTCCGCCGCCTGGTTCAGGCGCCTGCCCGGCGCCGGCTTGAGCCACCGGTTTTTCGGACGCCGGAACGCTCTTGACGGAGGCCCGCAGTTTTTCATAGGCGGATTCGCGATCCATCGTCTTTTCATAGTGCCCGTAGATTGTGGATCGGTTAACGGCAGCCGACCGTTCAGCATCGCTCAAAACGCCGAGACGAGAACAAGGCGCGATAACAAAAGCCCTTTCCACCTGCGCCGGACGGCCTTTTTCGTCCAGAAAAGAGACCAGCGCTTCGCCGACGCCCAGTTCCGTGATTACGTCGGCCGTGTTAAAGGCAGGATTGGGCCGCATGGTGTCCGCCGCCGTTTTGACCGCTTTCTGATCGCGGGGCGTAAAGGCGCGCAGGGCGTGCTGGACACGGTTCCCCAGCTGGCCCAGAACGGTCTCGGGAATGTCCAGTGGATTTTGCGTGACAAAATAAACGCCCACGCCCTTGGAACGAATCAGACGCACCACCTGCTCTATCTTCTCCAAAAGCGCGGCCGGCGCGTCATTGAAAAGCAAGTGTGCCTCATCGAAGAAGAAGACCATTTTGGGCTTTTCCACATCGCCCACTTCGGGCAGTTGCTCAAAAAGTTCGGCCAGCATCCACAGCAGGAAGGTGGAGTAAAGCTTGGGATTGTTATAAAGCTTGTCGGCGGCAAGCACATTGACCACGCCGCGTCCTTCGCCGTCCGTCTGCATCCAATCGGCGATGTTCAGCATCGGCTCACCGAAGAATTTGTCTGCGCCCTGTTCGTCAAGTGTTAAAAGTCCGCGTTGAATCGCGCCGACAGACGCCGCGGAAATATTGCCGTATTCGGTGGTGAACTGCCTGGCGTTGTCGCCCACAAACTGGATCATGGCCCGCAGGTCTTTTAAATCAAGCAGGAGCAGGCCGTTGTCGTCGGCAATCTTGAAGACCAGTGTCAGTACGCCGGACTGGGTTTCGTTGAGATTGAGCAGTCTGGCCAGTAAAAGCGGTCCCATGTCGGAGATGGTGGCGCGCACCGGATGCCCCTTTTCTCCGAAAACATCCCAGAACACGGCCGTATTGGCTCGCGGTTGAAAATCTTTGATGCCGATCGATTCCAGCCTTTTCAGCATTTTTTCGGAGGCAACGCCCGCAGCAGCAATGCCGGAGAGATCGCCCTTAACGTCGGCCATAAAAACCGGTACGCCGATGGAAATAAAGGATTCGGCTATTTTCTGCAGCGTAACCGTCTTCCCTGTGCCGGTGGCGCCGGTAATCAACCCGTGGCGATTGGCCATATTCGGCAACAGAACAATTTCTTTTCCCTGAGACATTGCGATAATCAATGGTGCAATCATGAGACGGCTCCCTGAATGATTTTTTTACCCGGTTTCCGATCCAAAACGTGCCACCAACTATAAATAGAATGATTCCATATGTCAACTTCCTTCTCATCGGTCCTTCTCATAGGTTGGATCATCGATGATATTTCCGAAAGGGGAAAAACGGCTCACGGGACATCAAGAAATACTTTTGCGCCGGAAATATCGTCCAGCAGAATTTCGTCTTGCGAATCAAGCTCCATGGCTTTGGTTATGTATTTCCGAGAGACAGCCGTAAGGCCTTTGGCGCGGTAGGCCTGAGCCAGACGCACATAAACGCTCGGATTCAGGGGCGTCATTTGTCTGGATTTTTCCAGCAGAACAATGGCTTTATCCAGATCCCCTCCGACAAGGGGCGGTATTAAAAGGTAAAAGGAACCCACTGCATATAAAGTCTCCGCGGAATCGGGCATTTGTTTTTGCGCTTTCTTTAAATACCCCTTGACTTCAAAATAAGCGGGAATGCCTTTGATCCAGTTTTTTTTGACTAGAATTCCTTTTGCGCCCGCCGCAATCATCAGACTCACCGCAAAGTGAAATCGCGAAAGCTCTCTTTGCTTTTCGATCATTTGCAAGGCCTTCCGATACGACCGGTCAAAATCCTTTTGCAGATAATCCAGGTGAGAAAGCGTGACCTCGGCCGGATAAAAATCCGGATAATCGTTGATGACACCGGTCAAAACACTGCGGCCTTCCGAATACCGGTGATCCCACATCAAAATAATGCCCTGCAACAATTTCATCGCCGGATTGTCAGACCATTTATCTTGATGGTCGTTGAATAATCTTTTCAATTTAACCCGCTGATATTCCCGGTAATAGAGGATGGTCAGCATATAAATATCTTGCGCTGATTTATCCTTTTTACTCTCCAGTCTGGAAATCGCGCCGGGTGACATCTGGATGGCGGCATCCGCCGGACTTTTCCAATCGGCGGCAAAGGAGGAAGAACAAAACAAACCGGCTAAAATGACGAATAACAGAATTTTTTTCATAACTATCAAGCTTCGGTACAAACTCGCACTGGCTCAATCATCCTGCGTGAACCTTGCTGGTTCAATCGTCCTCCGATTGAACCAAAATGTTTCGGAACTATCCACCATTCACAATTCACTATTCACCTGACTCCTCCGGCGCAAGCGGCAGGACAACCTCGATGGTATGTTCCCGCCGGTCGTCAACCAGGGTCATCTCCGCCTCCGGTATGACCAGGCCGTCTCGTGTCATCACGGCCGCCGCTCCGGCAATCTGACGGATGAGGATAGCGTAGAGCGTTTCGCCATACCGGAAGGAAATCTTAATTTCCTTCCAGGCGTTCGGCAGGCATGGTGAAAAACTGAGCTTGCCGTTTTTCAGCGTGAGGCCGATAAGCGATTCCACAATCAGCCGGTACATCCAGGCGGCGGAGCCGGTGAACCATGTCCATCCGCCGCGCCCGATATGCGGCGCGACGGCATAGATATCGGACGAAACAACATAGGGCTCCACTTTATAAATTTCCACATCCTCAGGAGACCTGGTGTGATTGATCGGATTAACGATGTCCATGACATCCCAGGCGCGCTTCTTTTCGCCTAACGCAGCAAAAGCCATGGCCACCCAGATGGCTGCATGCGTGTATTGTCCGCCATTTTCTCTCACCCCCGGCACATAACCTTTAATATAGCCCGGCTCCATCTCCGATTTGTCGAAGGGCGGATCCAAAAGCTGAACCAGTTTTTTATCCCGATGCACAAGCGTCTGATCGACCGCATCCATGGCCAGGCGGGCACGGGCCGGTTCACCCGCCCCGGAAAGAACGGACCAGCTCTGGGCCACCGAATCGATGCGGCATTCCGTGCAGGTATTTGATCCCAATAATGAACCTTCATCGCTGTAGGCGCGGCGGTACCATCCACCGTCCCAGCCCGCTTCCTCAATGTTGCGCTGAAGCTGCATGGCTTCTTTCCCGCACAAATCGGCAAACGGTCTATCATCTTTCAGGCGGGCAATTTCCGCAAACTTGACGAGCACGTCATACAGGAAAAATCCCATCCAGACGCTTTCGCCCCTGCCCTCGTCCCCGACTTTATTCATGCCGTCATTCCAGTCGCCCGAACCCATGAGGGGCAAACCATGAGTACCGAATCTTAATCCTCTTTTGACGGCCCGCACGCAATGGTCATACAAACTGCTTTTTTCATCCGCCACACCCGGCAGATCGTAATAGGAATCTTCATCCGCCCGGACCTGACGTCCTTCCAGGAAGCTGACACTTTCATTCAAAATTTCCGCGTCACCGGTCACGATAATATAACGGCCGACCGCTAAAGGCAGCCACAGGTAATCGTCAGAACACTGTGTGCGCACGCCCCGGCCGGTGGGCGGATGCCACCAGTGCTGAACGTCTCCCTCCGGAAACTGACGACTGGCGCATAAAAGCAGGTGTCCGCGGACCAGAGCGGGTTCGGCATAAACAAGCGCCATAACGTCCTGGATCTGGTCACGGAAACCGAAAGCGCCCCCGGACTGGTAATAACCGCTGCGCGCCCAGAGACGGGAAGACAGGGTCTGATATAAAAGCCACCCGTTCGTCAAAATATTCAGAGACGGGTCGGGCGTTTCGATCTGAACCGTGCCCAGTGTCTTTTCCCAGTAGCGATGCACCGCTTCCAGTTCATGGTGCGCCACCGCCGATCCCCGGAAGCTCTTCACTGTTTTACTGGCATCGTCAGCGCCCCGCCTGCCGGTAACCCCCATCCGGAAAATGATTTCCTGCTCCTGCCTGTTTACGAGTCCAATCGTCACCTGTATGGCGCCGCAGGGATCCAGGCCGGCCCCGACTTTGCCTGAAAGTTGTGACTGCGTCATCGCCTGCGGCCCGGACAGTTCACCATTGCGGCCAATGAACTCGCCCCGATCGCAGGTTACGGTCCGTGCCGGATCATCCACGTCAAAGAAAGCCACCCGATCGGCAAAGTCCGTATTATAGGGATTCCGGGCAAAAAGCGCACCGCTTCCCGCATCCACTTCGGTCGTGACATGCATGATGGTTTTCGGGCGCAAATCACCCAGCACCCACTCCAGATAGCCGGTCACGGAAAGGGTGCGATTGCGCCCTGATTCATTCACCAGCTTTAAAACCATAAATTTGACCGGCGCGCTGATCGACACGTAAATCCACAGCTGGGACCGGATGCCGTCTTCAACATGCTCGAAAACACTGTACCCGAAACCGTGCCGGCAGATGTAAGGCGTTCGGCCGCCGCACGGAAGCGGCGTGGGAGACCAGAGGCGTCCTGTTTCTTCATCACGGATGTAAAACGCTTCGCCGCTTAAATCGCTGACCGGATCGTTATTCCAGGGGGTGAGGCGGAATTCGTGGGCGTTCTCGCTCCAGGTTGAAGCGGAACCACTCTCGGAAATGATCGATCCAAAATGGGAATTCGCCAGAACATTGACCCAGGGCAGCGGTGTGTTCTCTCCCGGCTTGAGGATCACGAGGTATTCCCGTCCGTCAGGAGTAAACCCCCCGAGACCGTTTCGGAATATCAAATCGGGATAAGAAAATCCTCCTTCATCCCTGTTTGTCGCACTGGAATCTTTGACGGGCTTCAGACGCGGCACGGAAATATCCTTTGTTTTACGCCGGCTGATCTGTTCTTCCAGCGTTCCCATATCGTCTTTGATGATGACGCGGGCAACCGTCTGAAAAAGAATGCGGTCTTCGCTGGATAGCTGATCGCCTGGTCTCACAAAAATGCCGCCTGGCCGGTCGGCCGCCCTGTTTTCCATACTGGTGGCAATCAGTCCCACGATCTGATCATGAAGCGCTTGCCGATAGATGGCATTATCCTCATTCCAGATGACGAGATCTACGGCCAGACCCTTTAAACGCCAGTAGGCGTGAGCCTGCTGGAGTTGACGAACCAGCTCAATATTGGCATGGTCGCCAATCTGCAAAAGCACAATGGGTAAATCCCCGGAAATGGCATAACCCCATAAGTCGGATTGCCCACGACGGTTTTTCATGATGATCCTCGGATCAGCGCGCAGCGACGCATTGGCGTAAATTACAGAACCGGCCAGACGTTCGTAAAGTTGCACATCGTCCTGCGTCGCATTGATTTGCCTGAGCATAACCTGGCTGTGCGTCCAGGCCAGATTAAAAACGCGGTCAGCCAGACGGTTGTCTTGGTATTTTTCAACGAGGTCAAGCGCTTTGGCGCGGGTTTGGGCAATGCCGGAAACAATATCAAGCGTCACCGATTCTCCCGGGGAGAGCCTAACCGAGCGGCGGATTGAAACCATCGGGTCCAGAACGGACCCTTCGGTGCCGGAAAGGTCTTTCGGCCCGGAAGGCGACCAGTTCATGGCAGCGGGATTTGACAGCGTAAGGCCGCGACCGACAAACTTCAAACGATCCGTTTCATAAGTAACATCGAGGTTGTCCGTGCCATGCACCGCCATTAAATGAAAAGTCCAGTAGGTCGGTTCATCCTTGGAACGCGGTCTTCGCGTGCAGAGAATCGCCTGGCGATTCCGAAGGATTTCCGTTTGAACAAAAAGATTGCTGAAGGCCGGATGGATCGCATCAGCCGCGGGCTCGGCGATCACCACTTCCGCGTAACTGGTGACATCCAGCTCGCGGCGTTTCCGGGAACGATTGGTGATTCGGATGCGCCTCAGTTCGATATCGTCTTCCGGTGACACGGCGATCTGGGTGTGCGTATCGATGTCATCATCCCGCCTGCGAAACTCAACTTTCGCATCGGAAAAAATAGCCTCGTACCGGTCCGGCTTTTTCAGTGTCGGCTGATAGGTGTTGGACCAGAACTCTCCCGTGGAAACGTCACGGATATAGCAGAACAGGCCCCAGGAATCGCGCGTGGCGTCTTCGCGCCAGCGCGTGATGGACAGATTTTTCCAGCGGCTGTATCCGCCGCCGGCGTTCGTTATCATGACATGGTATCGGCCGTTGGATAACAATTGCACCTCCGGCACGGCCGTATCGGGGGTGTCAATAATGCGCACCGGAATTTTCTGCGGCCCTGCCGCTTTCCGGATATTGACATCGTCGGTAATCTGCCGGTAGAAGGAAACCGCTTTGGGGATGCGTTCCTGAAGCAAAAGCGTTGCCGATTGAAACATCGGTTCGGACTCAAAGCGCTTCTGCATGGGACGATCGAGCAGGAGATGGGCCATGGCCAGCAAACTCATCCCCTGATGATGCGCCATGAAGGACCGGACGGGAACGCCGAATTGACCGGCGGGCATTCGTGTCGGCGTGTAGTCCAGTGCTTCATAAAAACCGTACGTGCCCATCATGCCTTTTGCGGCCAGCCGCTGGAGATTTTCGCAAGCTTCATGAGGCGCGATCATCAGCGCCAGCGCCGAGGCATACGGCGCCACCACCAGATCATCGCCCAGCCCCCGCTTCAGGCCCAGGCCGGGGACGCCGAAGGCGCGATACTGATAGTTGAGATGAACATCGATGGTATTGTAACCGGATTCTGAAATGCCCCAGGGCACGCCTCTTTTTTCCCCATACTCGATCTGTCTTTTGACCACGACCTTGTAGGTTTGGTCCAGAAGCGTGTTTTCATAATTCGGCATGACCAGCAGCGGCATCAGGTACTCAAACATCGACCCGTCCCAGGACAGGAGAACGGGATCGCCTCCCGGATTCGTCAGCATGCGTCCCAGAGCAAACCAGTTTTCCTTCGGCAGTTGCCCCTGCGCAATGGCGACAAAGCTGCAAAACCTGGATTCAGACGCCAGCAGATCATAGAAACTTGCATCCCGGCGGCGCTCGCCTGTGCTATAACCGATGGTTAATAACTGACGGCCTTTATCATAGAGGAAGCTGTAATCCATATCGGCAAGTTCCCCGGCTTTTTGAATGAGCACCTGAGCCACGCCCAGTTTTTCCTGCGCCAGCCGGCTTCCTTCCCAAACCATATTATGAAAATGATCGGACCAGGTCTGCTCTTCAATACTGGCATCATCGCCGATCATCCCCAAAACATCGGAAAGCAACCTGGCGGGCAGGTCTGCCACCTCCCGCAAAGTGGGGATCCCTATTTCCTTAATCATCCGGCCGACTCTGTCCGACGGGATGGCGAGCGCTGCCCAGGGGCAGAGCGCCACGAGTTCATCCGTCGCATCCCGGCATTGACGGACAAGAGCCTGCGCCCAGACACAGGCCTGACTTTGCAAACCGGCCGAAAGCGTTGCGGCATGGATGGATGCCGATTGGGTCAGCATATCGAGACGCAGCCACAATTCGCCCGCCGTCGGCAGATCTGGAGACGCCGGCATTTCCAGATGCTTTTTAAATTCGGTCAATTCCTTTTTAGACAAAGGCTCGGCAATATCTTTGAGAACGCTGTACGTGTCGAAAAGACCTTCCAGCACCCGATCCCCAGCTATTTTTCGGTCGGGCAATTCCAGGAGTCCCTGCCTCAGTGTCAGCAGAGAGCCACCCAGATTGCCGCTGTCCACGGTTGATATGTAATACGGCGGCAGCGTTTTTAAGGTTTGCGTATCATACCAGTTATAAAAGTGCCTCCGGAAGCGATCCATTTTTTCCATGGCGTCAATCGTATTGGCAGTGCGTCTGAGAAATTCACCCGGCGTCACATAGCCAAAATCACAGGCGGATAAATTCGCCAGGAGCGCCAGTCCCATGTTGGTGGGCGACGTGCGGTGCGCAATCACAGAGCCGGGATCCTCCTGATAATTGTCCGGAGGAAGCCAATGGTCATCGGCGGTGACAAATGTTTCAAAAAACGCCCAGGTTCTGCGGGCCGCTTTTCTCAAAAAAATGATTTGTTCATCGTTCAGAGGGATCCCTTCCTTGAGAACCGGCTGGCTGACCCACCAGGCAATAAACGGGGAGCAAAGCCAAAGGACCAGCACGGGCAGCGCGGCAAAAAGCGCACTGGGTCGCGAGATCATCAGGTACGTCAATACCACCGCGGACAGGACAGGGGCTATCCACATGGACTTGCAGGATTCGGCAAAACCGTTTGTGGCATGATGCGGCCGGCTCTGGAAGGGGTTCCACTCCAGCAATCGTTTATGGGAAACCAGCATCCGCCACACGGTGCGCAAAATCGCATCCAGACTGTAATAAGATTCATACGGCAGGCAGACGACGGTAAATAAAATCTGCAGACCATGCCTTCCGGCCTGACGCATCATGGAGATCAGGTGATCACGAAGCAGCACGTCTCCCGGCTTGTGAAACAGATCCAGGAGGATAGCGCCCGCGGAAGGAATCAGCAGCATCCCCGCCAGCGTAAGCGTCCAGAGCCATGGCCGTGGAAACATCGTCCAACCGGCAACAAGCATGATGGTCAAGGCGGCGGGAACAAGGCTGCGGCGGAGGTTGTCGAATATTTTCCACTGGGAAAGTCTTGATATGGCATTGGCTTGATAGCCGCCGCCAAAAGCAGGGACTTTTGATCTCAGCCAGCCGGCGATTTGCCAGTCCCCGCGAATCCAGCGGCGTCTGCGGCTCACATCCACCCGGTACTCGGCCGGATATTCTTCATACAATTCCACATCGGAAATAAGACCCGAGCGCGCATGACAACCCTCGATCAGGTCATGACTCAGGATCCGGTTTTCAGGAAGACGGTGAGAGAGAGTTTTTTCAAACGCATCGACATCATAGATGCCCTTGCCAACAAAAGAGCCTTCCGCGAAGACATCCTGATAAATATCGGAAACCATGCGCGTATAAGGGTCGATCCCCGTCTGGCCTCCCCACAGGCGCGAATACCGGGTCTGTCTGGCGCCGGACAGACTTTCGGTTAGCCTGGGCTGCAGGATACCGTATCCGGCGCAAATGATTTTTTTCGATTCGTCAAAACGGGGACGGTTCAGCGGATGGGCCATCGTCCCGATGAATTTTTCCGCGGCATCGCGGGGCAGCTGCGTATCCGTATCCAGGGTAATCACATACTTCACATTGGACAAGAGTTCCCTGGCGCCGACAATTCTGGAGAAACAATCTTTCGCGCCGCCTCTGAGCAGGGCATTGAGTTCAGCCAACTTACCGCGTTTGCGTTCATACCCCATCCAGATGCCTTCCTCCGGATTCCAGAGGCGCGGGCGGTGAAAAAGATAAAAGGTTCCTCCTTTGACGCCCCTGTATTTCTCATGGAGTTCCCTGATCCTCTTCTCGGCCAGATGCAAAAGTTCGTCGTCTTCGGGCATTTTTTCTTGAGGGCCGTCCCGAAAATCAGTCAGCAGCCCGAAGTGCAGATTATCTTCCCGGTTCGTCAGAAACCGGATTTCCAGCGCTTCAACCAGATCTTCCACGTTTTGAGCATTGTTGAGCATCGTGGGAATGATCACCAGCGTGCTTGCTTCCGGCGGGATTTCCAGAGAAAAGTCCATCCGCGGCAGAGGCCGCGGATGCGCCAGCAGCGTGACCAGCCAGTTGGTCAGAGCCACACCCAGAGAGCTTGCGGAGAAAACCAGGACAAGCGCCGCGGGCCCCATGATCCAGCCGTGAACGCCTGCCGCATGAATCGTGGCAAGCAGATATCCCGCCAGGATCAGGGTCACCAGGATAATGCTGCCCAGATAGAGCAGTAAGGGAACCCGGGAGATAACTCTTCTTGCGGACTCGGAAAAAGTCAGGCGCATCTGCGCGCTTTTTTCGAGCTCGGGCAATCCTTTGTCAATCAGATAATAACCAACATGGTTCATCCGCTCGTCGCCGCCATTTTGGGACAGGGCGGCCCGGGCCAGATCGATGGCTTTCTGTGCGACATCCCGCTCGAAGATCGGACTGTTTTTGGCTATTTTTTCTACGACATGACGATAATGGTCGCGCGTGACAAAATCCATCCGGACGTAAATATCAGCCGGGTCCTCGCGAAGGACTTTTTCGACCACACTCATGGTCTCGACAAATTCACGCCAATCCATCTTCGACAAAAATCGAAGGGAACCGATGCTGTTGCTGACCGATGCCTGATCGGCGGCCAGGCGCTGATTTCCCGACTGAATCATCCGCTCAATGGTCAAATGCGATTCGGAAAGCCGCTGTTCGATCCAGCCCAGCGGCAGGGCCAGCGCCGGGCTTTTGCCTTGCAGTCGGCGGGCAAATTCCGCGACAAAAGAACTGACAAGCGGCGGGTCGGACCGGGCCATGTCCGCAATGGACAGAACAAGACTTTTAGGATCTTTCCTGGCAACGTCAATCATCTGATCCGCCCAATCATTGGCGCGTGTCCGGTCGGCAATGTCGGCAATGATAACGGTTCCAATACGCCGGAGATTTTCAATCAACGCAAGACGCAGCATGATCGGGATAGCCCACAATTCACCCAGTTTCAAATGGGAAACCGACTGGTAGGCCTGGACGAAACTGACCAGATTTTCGAGATCCACCCGGCCGTCGCCGTGGGAAATGATCTCCCGGGCGATATCATAAACCCTGGGCAGTCCGGCGGATGGCCCGCTTTCGAGCCAGGGCAGGCCCCGGCTGAATCCACGGGATAAATGCCGTTTGGCTGTGCGGACATTTTCTTCAATTAAATAAAAATTATCCAGCAGCCATTCCTCCGCCGGAGCAACCGGGCTGTTCGTTTTGACAACGGCAGTCAATTGCCGGATGGTTTCAATCAAAACGTCTTCATTCTCCTGGAGCCGTTCCAGAAGTTTCTCGGTCGCTTTTTTATTGGTTAATTGATGCAGACCGGCCAGTTTCTTTCCATGCTGCTTCATCTGTTCGGAACTGAGCAATTCCGATCGCAAGGGGGGCTCTTTACGGGTGTACTTTTTCCGTAAGCGCCTTTTCGAAAGGTAGTTTTTCAATAATAAAAAAGTATTGGCTGCTGTCTTGTAGATCAAATTCAATTTGAATCTCCCTGTCGATTGGAATACGGCGCATCGACATTCCGTGTTTCGGCGCGTTCGGTGAAAGCGCCCTGCCAGGTCATTAGAGAATGGATCGTTTGCCGTTATAGCGTTCGACGTCGTAATATTTGCGCACATCGACGAGATTCAGGCGATCAAGGACTTCTTTCATGGGCACCGACGTGATCTCACCCTGGCGGGTGCTGACCATGCGGCCGAAATCCTCATTGACGATCATATCCACGGCCGCAATTCCGAACCACCGCGCCATCAGGCGGTCGCGGGCCGAAGGGGATCCTCCCCGCTGCAGATGACTCAATGTGACATAGCGCGTTTCCTGTCCGGTTTTCGCCTCGATTTCCTGCGCGATATAGGCGGCAATTCCCCCCAGCGACCGATGCCCGAACTCATCCACTTTATTATCCCTGCAGAATTCCTGATGGACGGTCATCGTCGCGCCCTCGGAAACGACAATAATGCTGTACTGGACCTCCCGGCCTCGGCGTTCGAGAAGAAGCGAACAGACGCGATCCATGTCAAAAGGATGCTCGGGAATCAGAATAATATAAGCGCCGCTGCATTCTCCACCCTGCAGGGCGAGCCACCCCGCGTGCCGTCCCATGGTCTCGACTACGAAGATCCGGTTATGGGAGCCGGCGGTTGTCCGGAGACGGTCGATCTCTTCCATAATGACGTTCACCGCCGAATCAAACCCCAGGGAATAATCGGTGCCCACCAGATCGCCGTCAATCGTCTTGGGAATCCCGACGGTTTTAACGCCTTGCCGGTAGAGCCTGGAGGCCACACCAAGAGTATCCTCGCCGCCGATGGCCACAATAACGTCAATGCCGAGTCTGGTGATATTCTCCATCACTTTTGCCGATTGATTCTTTTTCGGATTGAAGGGGTTGGTTCGGGATGTCCCGAGATTTGTGCCGCCATAGCGGTCCCAGGCGCGCACAATCTCCTCGTCAAGTTTCAAAGTATGACGGGCGAGGCTTGCGGGACTATCCGGATCAACCTCCACCAGTCCCTTCCACCCGTCTTTGATGCCGATAACATCGAACTTGACGGACCGCTTTGCCTCAAGATAAGGATCAAGAGCCGTTTTGGTCACCCATTTGATCGCGCCGTTCAGGCCAGGACAATCACCGCCGCCTGTTAAAACAGCTATTTTCATGGCCATATTCCCTTCCCCAAAAAAAGATTGACAATTATTATTAATAATATTGCATGTTTCTTAATTTTAATCAACGAAAGAGGTTTCCTTTGGCATGTCCGATCACCTTTCGATGAACTTGACCGCCCTGTCTTTCGGTGATAATGGATCAGCCAATTTTATTGTGAGGATGATTTTGAAAAACAGCAGGCCCGATTCTTTCTGGGGTGGCGTTGTCCGTTCAATGGGAATTGTGTTCGGCGACATCGGCACAAGCCCCATCTATACGCTGACCGTCGTCTTTGCCCTGACCCCGAGAACCCCGGATAGTGTTATGGGAATTCTTTCTCTCGTGGTCTGGACCATGATGATTCTCGTCACAGCCGAATACGCCTGGCTGGCCATGAGCCTCTCCTATAAAGGACAGGGCGGAGAAATCATGCTGCGGGAAATCCTGGCCAGAACGCTCAAACCCGGCCGCAAGCTCGCTTTCGCCGGATTTTTGGCTTTTATTGGCGTCTCGCTTTTGCTGGGCGACGGTGTCATCACACCCGCCATTTCCATTATGTCCGCCGTGGAAGGCATTCTGCTTGTCCCCGGTCTGGGAAACCTCCAACTGGAAATTCTGGTCTTGATTGCTATAACGATTACCGTTGTGCTTTTTGCCGTTCAATCCCGGGGAGTGGACAAAGTCGCCGGGATTTTCGGACCGGTCATGGCCTTGTGGTTTTTGTGCCTGGCGGTCACGGGGCTGGTTTCCATCGCCGCCATGCCGGGCATTCTCAAGGCCGTCAA